>CAXYUU010000010.1:0-24938 GCA_964292015.1 uncultured Acetobacteroides sp. | reverse complement strand
TCCCTTTTTTCCGTTACCGTAGAGGTACGAGAAGAGAAGCGAAACGGGCACTATTCATAGGTTGCCCTCGAGCTTAATGGTGGTTGCAATACTAGGCGCCTCGCTCCCGTAAACGCTGGCAGCACCAACAACGGAGCTGGTATCGTGAATGGCAATCGCCGACCAGAAACCAAACTGAACCTGACTTAATCCGCAAAAGGTACCAATCATCGGAAAAACCAGCAATGCCACCGCATTAAGAAGAAATATGGTGGCCAGCGAAACCGAGGTCTCATCATTCTTTGCATCAATAACAGGCGCAACTGCCGCAATGGCACTTCCACCACAAATGGCGGTACCCGAAGCAATTAGGATCGATATGTTTCGACCAATTTTCAACCTTTTACCAAGCAGTATACCCACAACTAACGTTAGCGTTATGCTTACAGCGGTAATGGCCAATCCCGAAACGCCAGCCTTTGCGGCATGTACTAAATTGATGCCCAACCCCAAGCCAACGATGGAGTACTGAAGAATATACTTTGAAAGCTTTGAGCTTAGCTGTGGACACGGATTTATCCATATCTGCGCCGCAGCAACGCCCAAAAGGAGTGCAACGGGTGCGGTAATTAGATCGAAAAGGCAAAGTAGGGATACAATGGCAATTAGGGCATAAAAAAATTGGGGCGTTTGCTTAAACATCGGGTTACTCTTTAGTTCGATGCAAAGTAACCGCAACAGAAAGTGCAATGAAACTCAAAAGTAGCTATGCCGAATAGCTATAAGCTATTGCTTAAGGAGGGCAAACTGAATAAACGATTCCGCAATACCGGTAGATACACCATAAGGAAGCACGAAGCTAAGAGTTCGATTAAACTCCACCTCGCTAAGCTGCAAGGCCTTAAATATACCGGCATTCACCTCATTACGTATGGTTTCTTCCGATAGAATGGCAATACAGGTACCAGCCTCCAGCGCGTTCTTGATGCTCTCGGTACTACCTAAGAAAAGCTTAACGTTCAAATCGGTAATCTTGAGTCCACACTGCCTCAACGAATGTTCAATAACCTCAAGCGTACCCGACCCATTCTCCCGTAGTATGAGCGGTTGAGTTTTAAGCAGCTCGATGCTGATGCTCGAGTGCGAAAATAACGGGTTCGAACGGTGGCATACCACCCGTAACCGATCCTCCTTAAAGGGAATGTAGCGCAATCCGCTACGATGGCTTAATCCTTCAACAATTCCAAGGTCGATAGTCTTAGCAAGTGCCGCCAATTCGATATCGCTAGTATTCCCGCTCAGCAGCTTAACCTCCAGCTTGGGATGGTTATTGCTAAACTGCAGTAAAATTTTTGGAATGATGTACTGCGAAATGGTGGTAGAGGCACCTAGGGTAAACGATCCCTTAAACTGGTTGGTAAGCATTCCCAGGTCGAAGAGTAAACGCTTTTCATCGACAAGCGCCTTTTCGATATGCTCTTTAAGAAGAATACCCGCTGCCGTGAGTACCAGCTTACTTCCATTGCGCTCGAAAAGGGTATGCCCCATTTGCTGCTCCAGCTGCCGAATAGCCTTGCTTACCGCTGGTTGCGATATCAGGTTATCGTGTGCCGCCCGTGTAAAGCTAAGAGAGATAGCCGCAGAATGAAATACCCGTACCTTAAAATCAAGCATGTGCGTTGGAGATAGAAGACAGCTGCTGATTATGTACAGCTGCTGATGCAATATACAAGAAATGCGAGAAAGTACACCAGCTATCACCAATCAAGATGTTTGGATACATCCAACATTACCATCCGTCGAATAACAAGTAGTGGTCTTCGTATCAAAGAAATAGCAGCAGCAGCTACCAAATGATTCGTGACTATTACCCCGTAAACTCCAGCACCGCTACAGGTCGATGCATCACCCAAAGAATTTTGCTTTGGATGGATGAGGAAAGAGTACAGCACCCATACTAGGCGCACTCCTAAAAGGTACCCTAAATAAAAAAGCCCCCAACAATGTGGAGGCTTTTTCATTATGCTTGGTCCTGATATAGGAATCGTTTGATGCTCTTCTTGGGTGTTTTTTCAAACTCCTCGTCACGGAATCTTAACGCCGATATTTGGCTGTAAGCCGGCAAATGCTTGTTAATTTCATGACGTTTCTTCTCAAAATGCTTCTGCAGCTCATGCTCACTAATCCCATGTCGTTTTGCCTCATCAACATCTGGAAAAACAAGCGCAACTAACCGAGAGTTGCTTTCTACTACAAGCGATTCGGTAACGAATGCCAGGTTATTCAACCTATTCTCGATCTCCTCCGGATAAATATTCTGACCCGAAGCACCAAGAATTAGATTCTTGCACCTTCCTTTTATGTAGATGTACCTATCACGATCGATTACCGCAAGGTCGCCGGTATGTAGCCAACCCTCCGAATCGATAACGGCATCGGTAGCCTCCTGGTTCTTAAAGTAACCAAGCATTACATTGTCGCCTTTAACCATAATCTCGCCGACCTCGTTATAGGGATCCTGCGAATTTATCTTAAGCTCAAGCCTGGTAACTATCTTACCACACGATGCCACACGGGTATCGTTGTAGGGCGCGTAGGAGATAATTGGTCCACACTCAGTCATACCGTAACCAACGGTATATCTAAAACCTATCTTTGTAAGAAAGTCGTCTACCTCCGGATTTAATGCTGCGCCACCAATAACTATCTCAAGAAAGTTACCGCCAAATAACGAGGTAATCTTTTCATTGATTCTCTTGTAGATTACGTTGCGTAAGCCAGGAATAGCAAGCATAACTCGCATTGCCGGGGTCGAGATTTTTGGTAGTATCTCCTTTTTATAGATCTTTTCGAGGATAAGCGGAACCAGCAAGATAAGACGGGGTTTAACCTCCCCAAAGGCTTCGAGAATAATTTTTGGCGATAGGTTCTTGGTTAAGAAAACAATCTCTACACCAATCAAAAACTCGTAAATAAACTCGAAGGCTGCACCATAGGCATGTGCCAACGGAAGCAGCGAAACAACTCGTTCACCTTTTTCGATATGAAGCACGTCGTGAGCAAACTCAAAATTTGCCTTCAGGCTTCGGTAAGGTAGCATTACCCCCTTGGAGTAGCCCGTAGTACCCGAAGTGTAGTTAAGAAGACAGAGGTCTTCGGTGCTATCTTCGGCAGCATACGTAATATCCGATGGGTGCAATCCGTTAGGATACTTCTGATTGAAGAGCTCATTCACCTTACTCTTAATCAGCTCAATCTCCTTATTAAAAGCATCAAAAACAACGCTAAAATTCGAAAGGCTTACGATTGCATTAAGCTGAGGCATCTCCTTTTCATCGAACTGATCGATGTACGACTCACCTGCAAAAACCACCTTAGCATCGGAGTGGTTGATAATATGATGAACATTGTCGATTTTAAACTCGTGGAGAATTGGCACAATCACCGCTCCGTAGGATACTGTTGCAATAAAGGTAATTGCCCAGTTTGATGAATTTTTACCAATAACGGCAATTTTATCGCCTTTTTGAACACCACAACGATCGAAAATAAGGTGTATCTTCTCAACCTTACGAGCGACATCTTTGTAAAGGTAGGTGTCACCCTTGTAATCCGTTAAAGCCTTCCGATCCCAATTTTCCCTTATCGTGCGTTCAAACTCTTTTATGAATGATGTTCCCATCAACAAGTCTTTAATTAAACAATTGTTATTCCAATAACAGCCAAACTTTCAGCCTTTTAAAAAGACGAAAACTCAGCAAATATAGAAATTATTTCGTAATAGTTATTCTTGAAACATGCTATATAACATATTCCAAGAAAACTATATCGCCAAAAAAAGGCTGTAGTAAACAGCCTTTTTTGGGGTAATATTCTAATGTCGGGTTAAAACTCGAGACAAGAGATGTTAGCAATAACCATTACATTCCCCCTGTCCCACTACGTATGCCGTATGCTTAACTCCCGACTCTACTTACATTTTACTTCAGAATGAATTGGGTAGTGCCAATTTGACTTCCATCGAGGAATACAGCAGCAGAGTAGGTTCCAGCCTTTAGCTCGCCACGAGTATCGTAGAAGATACACATATCAACATCCTGATTTTGGTAGTCGACCTCACGTTTAGCCGAGTAAACAAGATTTTCGCTACCCGCCTTAAATACATCAGCCTGACTTTGTGCAAGCAGGTAACCTTCAGGACTGGTAATTCGAAGGTAAACCATTTTAATACCGCCCTTAGCAATACTATTCTCAACTAAGGTAAAGCATACCTTAACCTTCTCAACGCGGTTAGCACGTGTAATCTCTTTTCCCCGTGCGCTAATAGGTAGCGCGTTGGTTCCACGAGCTTTAATTACCGATCCTTTAACCACCTGAGTATTGAGCGAGGTATTTTGCTCGGCTAGCTGCTGATTCTTGGTCTTTTCAGTAGAGTAACTCTTCTTTACATCAATATTCTCGGCAATAAGCGCCTGGTTAAGGGTATTCAACGAGTCGATCTGGGTAACGTAGCTTCGCATAACGGCACGAAGTGTTCCCAGCTCACTCTGGTACTGCTTAATTTGTTCGTAGCTAACCGATTTCACACGACGCATTTCCCCAAGTAACCCCTCTACCTTTGCACGCTCGCCTTGTAGCTGAGTATTAATCGTATCGTTACTGGTTTTTAGGTTACTGTATTCGGAAACCATCTTGGTGAGGTTAACCTCTATTGAGTCTTTTTCTTGAGAGAGCTGTTCCTGGGTGCTCTTCGATTGGCTCGTCTGGTTCATGTACATAACACCTAAAACCACGACTGCAACTATAAGGGCGACAATTACCCCTATTAGAACCTTACTTGTCGATTTTACTTGACTTTGATCGCTCATTGTATTCTAGCTTTTTTTGTTACACATCTTTTTTGCCTGTAAGCGAACGGAAGACATTTTCCAGATGCGCTTCCTGCTCCTGCAAATGAACAATTACCAATTCATTCGCCAATGCAAATTTAAACAGTTTTGGCCTAATATCAACGTTATCAAAAGAATTGATGGTAAGCTGGGCACCATTATGGCGGACAATCTTCCCAAATTCCTCCAGCTGCGCAGTAAGCTCACTACTCAGCTCCTTTTCGAATTCTACGGTTACTACCTTCGAATCTAGTGCCAAATTTGCAATTTCTTTTGTTAAGCCGTTGGCTACGATATCACCTTTATCTATAATGATGATATTCTGACAAATAGCCTCAACCTCCTGCATGATATGCGTGGAGAGCATAACAGTTTTTTCGCGACCAATTTGCTCAATAAGAGAACGTATTTCTACAATCTGGTTAGGATCAAGTCCCGAGGTAGGCTCATCGAGAATTAGCACCCGAGGATCGTGTATTAGGGCCTGAGCCAAACCAACTCGCTGCTTATACCCCTTAGATAGTGAACCTATTTTTTTATTCTGCTCGTAGCCTATTCCCGTGATATCCACCACTTCCTTAATGCGAGCAGGGAGGTTCTCTACCTTATATATACCACCCACAAACTGGAGGTACTCCTTAACGTAAAAGTCGTTATACAACGGATTATTCTCGGGCAAATAGCCAATTATTCGCTTGGCCTCTATCGGGTTAAGTTGCACATCTATCCCATCTACAAAAGCTTTCCCCGAGGTGGCCGGAATAAAACCGGTAAGTATCTTCATCATGGTAGACTTACCAGCACCGTTAGGGCCAAGGAAGCCAACAACTTGGTTCGATGGAATGCTAAAGGAAACTTGGTTAAGCGCAACCTGTTCGCCGTAAAGTTTGGTAATCCCTTCTACTAATATTGACATTTCACTCGTTTTAGAACTTCAAAAGTACGGATTTTATAGGTTAGATATTAGCGACAAGACCCTAGACTTTGGATGTTTGAGCATATTAAGCTGCATGCTAAGGGGTGTTTAATCTACCATCATCCTAAAATTCGCTCAATATTAATGCATTCCCCAACCGATACACCCATTCGCTGACTACTATTAGATAGACATTCTATAAAACATCTAACCCCATCACCTTCCCCTATCAGCTCAACCTCATCATTACTTTAAGTAGATATAGGGAATTAGCTAACAGCAACTATCCACCCCTCTGTTATTTCATAAAATTAGCTGATAGCCTAAGCGCGTATAAAAATAAATATATAGAATTTGTATCTTGCCGCGACTTAATTGAATCTGTAAATACCTATAGAACTTTATGAAAAGCGTTGTTGTTGGAATTGATGTTGGAGGAACCAACACCGTCTACGGCATAGTAGATAAGGAGGGAAATTTCTACGGTGAAGGATCCATCCCAACACGTGCATACCCCATTTTTGACAGCTGGGCTCAATCGATTTATACCGCCATAATGGATACATTAAAGGAGCGGAATGAAGAGGTTGAGATTGTTGGTATTGGCATTGGGGCACCCAACGGCAACTACTACACTGGATGCATAGAGAATGCGGTTAACCTTAGCTGGAACGGCGTAGTTGATGTAGTTAGTAAAATGAAGCAACTTTTCGGCAACGATAAGCTGGCTGTTCTTACCAACGACGCTAATGCTGCTGCAGTTGGCGAAATGGTATACGGTGCGGCTAAAGGTATGAAAGACTTCATCGTTATTACCTTAGGTACCGGATTAGGTAGCGGCATAGTCATAAATCATCAGGTAGTGTATGGACACGATGGCAATGCAGGGGAACTTGGACACGTAATTGTTGAAAGAGGTGGACGCATGTGCGGCTGCGGGCGCAATGGCTGTCTCGAAACTTACGTATCTGCTACCGGTATTAAGCGTACCGTTTTCGAACTTTTTGCCATTCATAACGATCCTAGCACGCTACGCTCCTACTCGTTCGACGACCTTACCTCCGAAATGATTTACAAGGCTGCTGTTGCAGGCGATACTATCGCAAACAGAGCTTTCGAAGAAACGGGAAAACGCCTAGGAGAAGCGCTCGCCGACTTTACCGCCTTTTCTACTCCCGAAGCATTTTTCCTCTTTGGAGGATTGGCCAAATCGGGCGATCTTATACTTGAACCAACTAAGCGCTACATGGAAGAAAATGTATGCAATATTTACAAGAATAAGGTGAAAATACAACTCTCAAAACTTAACGATAAAAATGCTGCTGTACTTGGTGCAGCAGCCCTTGCTTGGGACGAATTAAGATAAATAATTTTCTTTTAACATAAAAAAGAGCAGCTGATACTTCAGCTGCTCTTTTTTATGTACCTACCAATTATATAAAAAGCTACTTTTACACCAGAAACATCCAAACTATGCATAAAGGATTGACTTTTGCAGCCTTACTCTTACTCGTGCTCATTACAAGTTCGTGTAACAGGCACAGCCAGCTACTCTACTTGCAGAATGAAAAGGTTGCTACAACGGCCAAAGTCCAGCAGGAAGACTTCCATATATCATCCAAAGATGAAATATATATTCAAATTACCAGCACGCTGAATAAGGATGTAAACGCACTATTTGGAAACAATAGCAGCAACTCCATGGGAAACATGCTCAACAGCGATGTTGGCGTTTACGTAAATACCTATTCGGTAAACGACTCGGGATACGTAGAAGTTCCGCTTATTGGAAAAATATATGCCCTTGGTAAAACACTCAACGATCTTACCTATGACGTTAAAAAACGGGCATCGGAATACGTTACCGATGCAGTCGTAATTGTAAAGTTAATGAGCTTTAGGGTTACCGTTATTGGCGAGGTAAAACGTCCTACCGTTATAACCAACTACCACAACAGGCTCACCATCCTAGAGGCAATTGCCGAAGCTGGCGATATGACAGACTATGCCAATCGCCAAAAAGTCACCATTGTTCGAAGTTTAAAAGGTGAAAATATCACCATCCCAATCGATTTAAACTCCCGATCGCTCCTCTCGAACCCAGGCTACAACTTACAACCAGGCGACGTGGTAATTGTTGATCCCCGAAAAGGCAAAGCAGCCCAGATGAACATCCCTACATACGCCATATTCTTAAGCTCGTTGTCTACATTTGTTCTTCTTCTTAACTATATTGTAAAATAAAACCTATGGATTCAAGAGAAATAGAACAGCTGTTAGCCGAAGAAACGCTTGATTTTAAAAAGTACGTAAACCTTGTACTTCGCTACTGGTACTGGTTTGTCATATCAATGGTGGTATGCCTTGGCTTTGCCTTCCTTCTCACCCGATCGACGCATAACGTTTACCAGGTAGATTCTACCATCCTTATTCGCGACGACAAAAATAGGTCGAATACTGGTGCCGAGGCGCTTCTTAGCGAGCTAAGCTTAGTAAACAACACCAAAAGCATTCAAAACGAAATAGGCATTATCAAGTCGTACACAATTGCCTTTAACACCATAAAAGAACTCGAAAACTTCCACACTACCTATAAGCTTTTTGGGACGGGAAATTTTAGGCAAAATTTGATCTACAGTAACTTGCCATTTCGTATAGCTTACGATACCACCTACGCCAATCCAACAGGAGTAGATATTGTTATTAAATTCACCAACGAAAATTCCTTCATAGCCAATGTTAATGGTGGTGATTTTTCGGAACCAAAAAATATTGGGCAAAAGTTGGTTATCGACAACTTCGGATTTACCATTATTAATACAGCCAATTATAGCGAAAAAACTCTTGCCGGCAAAAGCTACATTCTTAGCCGCAACAATATAAATTCGCTGGCAAACCAGTATCGCAACAACTTAAAGATAAATTTGGTAGATAAAAACGCCTCGCTTATATCGCTTTCTGCTACCGGAGAATCGGCAGAGCAGCAAGCCGATTTCCTAAATAAGCTGGTAGAGGTCTACATACGCCAAGGACTTGATGAAAAAAACCAAATAGCAAAAAACACCATCGATTTTATTGATAACCAGCTTTACGGGATGCGCGACTCGCTACAACGGGCCGAGATACAGCTGCGTAACTTTAGAATGAATAACAGAATTCTCGATATCGATAAGGAGTCGAGCATGCTGCTGGATAATCTTAAAGATCTACAAACCAATAAGGCTACAGTTGAAATAAACCAGCGCTACTACGCCTATCTAAAGAATTACCTTCAAAAAAGAGATAACTACTCGGATATTGTAGCACCCTACACGCTAGGAATAAACGATATGCAGCTGGCGAACCTGCTCAACGACCTATCGCAGCTTAGTCGCGAGCGCGAGAATATGAAGATGAGCACTAAGCAAAGTAATCCAGCCCTACAGCAGATCGAGAACAGAATACGCAACACCAAAGAAGGGTTAATGGAAAAAGTTAATAGTCTAATTGCCACCAACAAAATGGCAAACGACGACATTAACTCGAATGTAAACAACATTGAAACAAAGATATCGACGCTACCTGCTAACGAACAGCAGCTAATCAACAAAACTAAGATGTACGACCTGCTCGACAAGATGTACACCTACCTACTCGAAAAAAAGTCGGAAGCCTCCATTGCAAAGGCATCAAACATATCCGATTGCAAGATTGTTGATCCAGCCCTTGCCATAAATGCGGAGCTTAAACAGCCAAAACCCAAGATGAACTACGCACTTGGCTTTATTCTTGGACTACTCATCCCGCTTATTATCATTATTCTTCGCGACTACTTCGACGATAAGATACGTACCATAAAAGATCTAACCGGTAAACTCCAGGATGTAGCCATGCTCGCTACGCTAGACCACTCCCTTTTGGAGGTGGATCTACCTGTACTTGAACGCCCAAAGTCGAGGTTGTCAGAGTCCTTCCGTACCTTACGTACCAACATCAACTACATTGAATACGGTAAAAAATGCATGACCATAATTACCACATCGCTCATTAGTGGCGAAGGCAAAACATTTTGTGCCAGTAACCTAGCCGTAATATACGCTCTTTCGGGTAAGCGTACCCTGCTCATAGGACTCGACCTCCGTAAGCCAAAAATTCAAAAAGTATTCGACTCTACCAACCATCACGGTATGAGCTCATACCTTAGCGATCAGGGTACATTCGAGCAAGCGGTTAAACCTACATCCATTCCTAATTTACAGATTGCGTCATCTGGCCCCATTCCTCCAAACCCGTCTGAGCTTATCGGATCTCCCCGTATGGAGGAGTTTTTAACCGAAGCACGTGGCCTATTCGACTGCATTATTATCGACACCCCACCTGTTGGAATTGTTACCGATGCACGTATCATTTTTGGCAAGGTAGATTTGGTGCTATTCATAACCCGTATGGGAGTTTCACCAAAAGAAGTTGTGGATTACTGTAAGGAGCTACACACCAATCTGGGTAACAAAATGGGATTGGTAATCAACGATTTTGATTCGAAGAAAAGCTATACCAACTACAACAAGTACCACTATAGCTACAACAAGAATTTCCAAAACGAATACTACGAGAATTGAGAGAATGGAATATTGAGTAGGGAACAGTTGGAAGGACAACTTACGAAATGGACTTAAGAAAAGGATGTTACACAAAGTTAAGAGAATTTATTTCAGAAGTTAAAGAAGTTTGAAAAGCTTCCCACAACGCTCAAATTAAGAATCCTCCTAACAGATGTCGAGGGTGGACTTGCTACTAAAGTATAAAAAATACTTAGTAAAATGATCGCCAAATAGCTTAAGTCCATTTGGTTAATCATCGTGATACCACTGTCGTGAAACATGATACTTTCAAAGTTTTGTCCTTTGAATTAAATATCTCAACTTTGAACTCGTAAGTGAACCATAAATAGGAGTTAAATGCTAGAAAGCGTTCGAATAGTAGAACTACCAAAAATACTCGACGAAAGGGGAAACCTTTCGTTTCTAGAAGGTGACAGACATATCCCTTTTGCCATTAAGCGCACCTACTGGATATACGATGTTCCCGGTGGCGAACAGCGTGGTGGGCATGCTTTTAAGGAGCAGCAAGAGGTGATTATAGCCCTTTCGGGTAGCCTCGATGTGGTGGTAACAGATGGTGTTAACGAAAAGCGATTCTCGTTAAACCGTTCGTACTACGGCCTTTATATACCTAGTGGAATTTGGAGGCACATGGACAACTTTTCGACTAACTCAGTTGCGCTCGTTCTTTCAAGTACGGAGTATCAAGAAAATGACTATATAAGAGATCACAACCAGTTTTTACAGCTAACCAATGGGTAAAAAGATAACAGTTTGGGACAGCTCTCTTATCCAAATAAAGAAGGTAAAGAGCAGGGAGGGCAACATTTCGATTGTCGAGAATGGAATCGATTTGCCATTCGATGTAAAACGGGTATTCTACATATACGATATTCCAGGTGGCGAATCGCGCGGTGCACATGCTCACAAAGAGTGTCACCAGTTTTTGGTTGCCGCAAGTGGTGCCTTTGAGGTGCTACTCGATGATGGCCGAACTCAACGGCTTATTCAGCTTAACCGCCCATATCAAGGTTTACATATTCCTCCAGGACTATGGGCCTCAGAAATTAACTTCTCGTCGGGTGCTGTTTGTTTAGTACTAACCTCACACACTTACAACGAGGCAGATTACTTAAGAAGTTATGATGATTTTTTAAACTTTATAAACAGAGAACACAATGATAATTGACGATTTAAAAGGTATTATAAATACTGTGCTAACTAACAGGGGTAAAGCAACCGTTAACTCTATCGATAAAACTAGCGACTTACGCAACGACATAGGCATGGATTCGTTAGATTTAGCAGAGTTAACAGTACGAGTTGAAGCCCAATTCGATGTAGATATTTTTGAAGATGGAATCATAACAACTGTCGGACAGGTTGTTGATAAGTTGAAATAATGAACCACAATGTAATATTCTATAACGACAGCCTTTCGAGAGAAAAGAAAAGTTATAGCGACCTGTATAAAGAAATTTCTAACAATCGGTTATATTATCCTTATTGCCGCTCAAGTTCTTTCTATGAAATATTTAAGCACATTGTCTTTTCGCTGGTGATAGGTAAGGAGATTATACTTTTAGATTCTGATTTTACTGATGAGGAGATAATGAAACTCACAGGAGATCTCTCTATTATAGATAAAGCCAATTCCGATTTTAGCGAAGTAGGAAATCTTGACATGGGTACTTGCCTAGAGAGAATTACCCAGAATAAGAATACTTGGAAGATTACCATGTTTACATCTGGCACAACAGGCTTGCCTAAAAAGATATCCCACTCATTTGAATCGATTACGCGTTTTGCAAAAATCGAGCAGCGTTTCGACAATGATATATGGGGTTTTGCCTACAATCCTACACATATGGCTGGAGTTCAGGTGTTTTTTCAAGCATTTTTAAATGGAAATAGCATAATACGTCTCTTTGGATTAAATCGCGATTTAGTTTTAAATCAAATAGTTAGCCACTCTATTACCAATATATCTGCAACACCAACATTCTTCAGACTTTGACTTCCATGTCAGCAGACGTTCCCTACAATTCGCAGGATTACAACTGGTGGCGAAAAGTTCGATTCAACAACAAGTAACCAGTTATCAACATTATTCCCAAATGCAAAATTCACCAATGTTTATGCCTCTACCGAAGCAGGAACACTTTTTGCAGCAAACGGAGATATCTTCACAATTAAAAGCACTTTAACCGAACTTGTTAAGGTAATAGATGATGAACTGTATATCCATAAATCACTTTTAGGTGAATCTTTAAGGATCAATTTAGATTCAGAATGGTATCCAACTGGCGATCTTGTAAATGTAATAACCACTAATCCATTATCATTCAATTTTATTTCACGTAAAAATGAGCTGATTAATGTTGGTGGTAATAAGGTCAATCCAACAGAGGTCGAAGCATGTATACGTGAGATGAACGGTATAACAGATGTTCATGTATTTGGCAAAAAGAATAGTATTCTCGGAAACATAATTTGCTGCAATGTTGTTAAAGGTAACGATGAGATAACAGAATTATCTATTCGAGAGTTTCTTAAATCCCGACTTCAAGAATTCAAGATTCCACGAATGGTTAAATTTGTGGATAATATCGAGTTAACACGTACAGGCAAGATAAGTAGAAAGTAGAAAAAGCATGAAAAATATACTTATAACAGGGGTTTCAAAAGGTTTAGGTTTAAGCATTGCCAAGGCATTTCTTGAAGATACCGAATATTGTATTTACGGAATAAGTCGTACAGAAACCACAGAAGTTAAAGAACTACGTATTAAACATCCTTTAAACTTTAAATGGATGTCATACAACTTATCCAATGTAGAAGATGTTCGCAAGTGCATTTTTTTAGATTTCATTGGAATATCAACACCTCTTCATGGCTTTGTTAACAATGCAGCAGTAGCTTACGACGATATCGTAACTAATATGAACTACGATAAACTACTGCAAATGTACAATGTGAATGTATTTGCCCCAATGATGATAACAAAATATACAATAAGGCAATTTTTACTACATAACACACAAGGTAGTATCGTACATTTATCATCCATAAGTGTTCATACAGGATATAAAGGACTCTCTATGTATGCATCATCTAAAGGTGCTCTCGAAGCATTTTCTAAGAATACAGCTCGCGAATGGGGCGAAAAAGGCATACGTTCTAACGCTCTTGTTGCTGGTTTTATGGAAACTGAAATGAGTGCAACACTTTCCGACGATCAAAAGAATAGGATATATCTACGCACATCTCTTAAGCGTCCCACAACTACCAATTCTGTTGCAAAAATGCTAAAATTCTTAATATCAGATGAAGCAGAGTCTATTACTGGCCAAAATATTCACGTAGATTCAGGTACTATTTAAAATGAAATTTAATAATCGCAACATAACGATTGGGGAAAATGTTTCTATCGGAAAAGAAGTTCTAATAGGAGACAATACAACTATTTACGACAATGTTGTAATTGGCGATAATACCACCATTTGCAACAATTGCATTATAGGCGAACCATTAAACGATTACTATTCGAATCCTAAATATGTTAACTCGCAAACTATAATAGGAGAGAATACTCTTATTCGGAGTCACAACATATTTTACGCTGGAAGCACATTTGGGAAAAATCTTCAAACTGGTCATAATGTAACTATTCGCGAATACACAGTCGCGGGCATTAATTGTCAGTTTGGATCATACAACGATATTCAAGGCTACTGTAAAATAGGAGATTATAACAAATTTCAGAGTTACGTAAATATTGGCCAAAAAAGTCACCTTGGAAACTATATATTTATATTCCCATTTGTTGTTTTAACTAACGATCCAACACCTCCATCTAATGACTTAATTGGAGTAACTATTGGAGACTACAGTTTAGTTGCTACAGGATCAATAATGCTACCTGGTGCTGTAATTGGATCAGACTGCCTAGTAGCAGCAAATTCTACTGTTGGAGGTAAATACGAAGACGACTCTTTCATATCAGGATCACCTGCTTTGAAAGTAGGCAAACTAAGTAAGATGCCTTTCTTCGGCAGTAATGGGAAAAGATACTACCCTTGGCAAAAGAATTTTAAAAGAGGCATGCCTTGGGAAAACGATGGGTTTGAAAACTGGATATTAACAATTAAGTAATGATAAAATTTCTAGACCTGCTCAAGGTTAACCAACTACACGAAACCGAAATAAAGAAGGCCATGAACGATGTATTCGACTCCGGTTGGTACATTCAGGGTGAATCGGTGAGCCGTTTCGAGAAAAACTACGCAGCCTACTGCGGCGTCAAGCACTGTATAGGAGTTGCCAATGGTCTCGATGCCCTTATACTTATACTTAGAGCCTACAAAGAACTTGGTTTTATTGCCGATGGCGACGAGATAATAGTACCTGCCAACACCTATATAGCCTCCATTCTTGCCATATCGGCCAATAATCTAGTACCCATACTTGTTGAGCCCGATCCAAAAACATTTAATCTCGACCCTACGAAGGTAGAGGTACATATCACCCCTAAAACTAGAGCAATACTTACGGTACACCTCTACGGACAGCTGTCGGCTATGGAGCCGCTAAACCAGCTAGCCCTAAAGCACAACCTTAAGGTAATAGAAGACAGCGCTCAGTCACACGGAGCAATGCTCGCCGATGGACGCAGAGCGGGTTGCTTAGGCGATGCCGCAGGTCACTCATTTTACCCAGGAAAAAACCTAGGAGCACTTGGCGATGGCGGTGCCGTAACCACCAACAACGACGAGCTGGCGACCTGCCTTAGAGCTCTTGCCAACTACGGATCGCAAAAAAAGTACCAGAATATCTACCAAGGAGTTAACAGCCGACTAGATGAGTTACAAGCAGCCATCCTCGATGTTAAGCTTAAAGGACTCGATGCCGAAAACGAGTACCGCAGAGAAATTGCCCGCTACTACTTGTCCAATATCATCAACACAAAAGTGAACCTTCCTTCATGGGATGGTAGTAACAACCACGTGTTCCACCTATTTGTTGTTCGGGTTAATAACCGTACTAAATTTCAGGAATACCTTACCCAAAACGGGATCCAAACGGTTATTCACTACCCAATACCACCTCATAAGCAAGATGCCTATGCCAGCTGGAATAGCCTAAGCTACCCTATTACCGAAGCTATACACGAGGAGGTTATCAGCCTGCCAATTAGCCCAGTACTAACCATAGACGAAGCCAAACAGGTTGTTGAAATCATTAATATCTACTAATCTTGGTCTCTATTCTATTTAGTGTGGGGAATAAACATGGATTTGCTCTTTGCGGCAGATGTTATTCAACCTCTTTGTGGTTGGTTACAACTTCATTCAACTTCCCCGAGTTTCACTCGGGGCTATTCACATTGAAGCCCTAATGGGATTCTGACTGTAATTTAAGATAAGTTCAAACTTATCCTCGATTAAAGCTGCTAAAAGTAGCAGCTAAATAGGCTTCCTGAAAGGATTAAATTTGAATTCCCCCGCATGCAATGTGGCGAGAACCATACTCAACAAATCTACTACCGCAGAGCGGTTGAATTATAATTAAGAATGTTACCCGCAAAAATCGAAATAGAACCAACGTTTTTAACCAATGGTCAAATTTAAAGGAAGCAGCATCACCAAACTTTTCAGCTATACGCTGCTAAAAAATTTTACATTTAACCTCATCGCTCCAAACCTAAGCAAGTTTCTAAAAAAGGAGATTGCCTTTTTAGGTGCATACCCAAGTTGTAACCAAAGAACCATTTTTTCCGGTTTAGGTAACATTATAATTGGGGAAAAATGCTCATTTGGCTATAAACAAGGAGGATTTCATAGAGGCGGGAGTGTGGAAATTCAACCCAAATTCAAACATTCCATAATTAGAATTGGAAACAACGTTTCTGTAAACAACAACGTTTTTATTTGCGCGGCAAATAGCATTGAAATTGGAGATAGTACGCTAATCGGCCAAAATGTAACCATCATGGACTTCGAGGCACATGGTATAGCCCCCGACAAAAGAAACCAAATAGGTGAAATAGGAATGATTACCATAGGGAAAAATGTTTGGATTGGCAACAACGTCATCATTCTAAAGAATACCACTATTGGCGAAAATAGCATTGTAGCAGCAGGCGCAGTAGTATCAGGCGATTTTCCTGCCAACGTAATAGTAGGAGGAATACCTGCAAAAATTATTAAGACCATATAATGCCAAACGCGCAATCGTCGTACCGACAAATAATGAAGGCCACCTCGATATTTGGAGGGGTACAGGTTTTCAATATACTCATACAAATCATTCGCTCTAAAGTAGTAGCAGTTCTGTTGGGTCCTGCCGGTATGGGTATTATGGGACTCCTAACAACAACCATAAATCTGGTAGGAAACCTTACCAACTTCGGACTAAACATAAGTGCAGTAAAAGATGTAGCAGCCGCTCATAGCACCAACGACACTCAAAGAGTTGCCACTGTTGTTTCCATATTCAGGCGAATTGTTTGGATTACGGGTACATTTGGAGCCGTTGTAGCGCTCATTTTTTCGCACTGGCTAAGCCTGCTAACCTTCGGTAATAGCGACTACACTATTGCCTTTGCATGGATATCCATTACCCTACTTATCAACCAGGTTAGCTCCAGCCAAATTGTAATCCTACAGGGAATGCGCCAGCTAAAGCTACTTGCAAAAGCCAACCTGTTGGGAAGCCTATTGGGGTTAATTACTACTATCCCACTTTACTATTTTTGGGGTGTAAAAGGCATTGCACCAGCCATAATTGCCATCTCGGTATCGACCCTTCTTTTTTCGTACTACTTCAGCCATAAGATCGCCATACCTTCGGTAGGCATAACCCGATCTCAAACTATTTCGGAGGGAAAAGAGATGCTACGCATGGGCTTCCTAATTAGCTTAAGTAGCTTACTTACCGTTGCCGCCTCATACATTGTCCGCGTTTACATAGGACGATATGGTGGCATAACTCAGGTTGGTTTGTATAATGCCGGATTTGCCATTATAAACAGTTACGTAGGGCTAATATTTAGCGCTATGGCAACCGACTACTATCCCCGACTGGCAGCCGTAGCAAAAAGCAATAGCCGTTGCCGAAAAACCATTAACCAGCAGGCCGAAATAGCCATTCTTATTCTAGCACCTATTCTGGTTGTTTTCCTTGTTTTCATTAAATGGGTGGTAATACTGCTCTACTCGTACCAGTTTATCGCCATCAACACCATGATATACTGGGCTGTTCTTGGCATGTTTTTCAAGGCAGCTTCTTGGTCAGTTGGATTTCTGCTACTGGCAAAAGGGGCTAGCAAGCTATTCTTTTGGAACGAGCTGATTGTGAATATTTACATGCTTATCTTCAATATTGCAGGATACTACTGGGGGGGATTAACCGGACTCGGTATCTCGTTTGCCGTGACTTACCTACTATACTTGGTACAGATCTACACTATTTGTAGTAGGAAGTTCAACTTTGCCTTTAATCGCGAGTTTACACGCATATTTTTAATTCAATTCTCGTTAGCACTCAGTACTTTTGTCGTTACCATGTGGATTCCTCAGCCACTAAGCTATATTGTAGGATCTATTCTTATAGCCATATCGGCAATCTACTCGTTTAAAAATATTAAAAAGCGGATTTGGAGTTAGAAACTAGATGTTAGAAACTAGATGTTAGACATTAGTATCACGACAGTTGTAGAGGAATGGTTACGTGTTTCGGTTCACAGTTCACAGTTCACAGTTCACAGTTCACAGTTCACAGTTCACAGTTCACAGTTCACAAAATCACCATATTTCCGACTCCCTATTCCCTACTCCCTACTCACTCTAAAAAGCTAACTTTGCAATATGAATCCAGCAGCAACCCCTCTTGTATCTATCGTAATTATCACCTACAACTCGGGAGAGTACATTCTCGAAACGCTAAATAGTGCGTATCAACAAACCTACGCCAATATCGAGCTAGTTGTCACGGACGATTGTTCTGCAGATAATACGATCGAAATCGTCCAGGATTGGGCATTATCCCACTCGTCGCGTTTCGTTAATGTAAGGGTAGTAAAAACGCACCAAAACATAGGTTTGGCAGGCAACTGTAACCGAGGACTTCGAGAGACAAAAGGCGAATGGGTAAAGTTTATTGCAGGCGACGACATTCTCGAAAGATCCGCCATTGAAAATTACATGGCAACCCTACCAACACTTTCATCGAATGTAGCGCTACTGCACGGATTAGTTCAAAAATTTATAGCCAACAACGGAGTCAACATCTTTACCGATATTTGGCCGCTCGACACCAAAACAAACAACTTTTACTCCAACACCCTGTCGAATAGCGAAATACTATCAATAATGCTTGATGGCAACCGAATAGCCGCACCATCAATCATTTACAAAAAAAAGGCATTAGATAATGTAGGAGGGTTCGATGAGCGATATCCCTACATGGAGGACTATCCACTTCATATCAAGCTGCTGAAGCATGGATACGACATGATGTTTATCGATAAAATAGTGGCCTACTACCGTATGAGCGAGAGCTCCATTTCGCATCAGAATAAGCAGCGAATTTATAGTCCACTCTATTTGAACACATACTACAGGTTTATCTTCGAAAATATTTACCCCATAAGCACCCACGCCAATAAGCTAAAACACAAGGTTAAATATCTGACATATAGAGCAGTGGTAAAGGTAGGAGGGAATAAACATAACGCCTTTACCTTCTGCGTACTAAAACTATCAACGCTCATAACAAGGACGATTGATTGGGGAAAAAGGAGAGTCGGCTCAGAACACTGATTGAACGGATTGAAATGATTTACACGGATTGAAGTGATGAAAAGTGAAAAATGAGTCGGGAGTCGAAGGATGGTGATCATGTGATCATGTGAACCGATAACATTCCCCTACAACCTGTCATAATACTTGTTTTTAACCACAAAGGCTCATTCGAGTAATTTGCCAAAATTCGTGAAATGAAGATTTTTCAACCTTTTATCGTTTCATCCCATTCTACCACCTTAATCCTTGCACCTGCCATATATTTTTCCCTATCTTTGTAATACGACTAAATGATATGGATGCGAATTGCAAAGAGTTACGTTCACGATGGCTGGTTGGCTATTGTGCACCACGTTCAGAGAAGCAGGTTTACGAAAAGCTGACCAATCAGGGTTACACCGTTTACCTACCTCTTGCCAAAACATCGCGCAAATGGAGCGATAGGGTGAAAATCGTAGAAGTCCCCTTATTTACCTCATATATATTTGTATACCTAAATGAATTCGAAGTATACGAATCGTTAAAAAACACCACCCAGCTGGTTCGTTACATTTACTCGCAAGGAAAATTTGCCGAAGTTACCCAGAAGGAGATCGATAGCATCAAGAAATTTCTTACCAAAACCGAAGGTTACCAGTTTTCGTTCGAGGAGAACCAGCAGGTAGAGGTGCGTGAGGGCCTTCTAAAAGGACGAAAAGGTACCATAACCAAGCTAGGCAAAACCAAGATGCAGCTTCGAATCGAGGAATTTGGATGGATAGTTACAGCTGAAATTCTCCGTACGCAGGCTAAGTCGGTAGATTGATTAGTTCTCAGATTTTGAGGGAGTGGGGAAGAGGTGTAGAGTTTCCAAACGCTTGCGAATCGACTTTGTGAATAAGAGATGATTAGCTTGAAAATCTGTTACTCTACATACGCACTAAACTAATAAACTGCCAATTACCCCATATCACTCATCATATTACCCCTACCGTCCAATGTCATTACTTTAAAACCGCACTGTCATTGGCTATGCCAAATTCGCATTGCTCGATTCCAGACTTTTCCCGGTACCTTTAGTTCGACGTAGCCAATTACATTACCAGAAAATTACTCTACGTTCAATAAATAACAGGATTCTACTAAAAAGGTAAGGAGTTTTTTTCTACTAATTAGATCGGAGATTACAGAGTTGCCAACGCTGCATAGCGGCAGTATATACTAGCCCAAGGCATCACCTTTGCTATCGCCATGAAAGGGCAGCATACGCGAATTATACTAAAACGTATACTGCCCATACAGGGCGTTCGTACCATACCCTTCTAAATTCCAAACGCGATGCGTTGGGCTAGCATATACAAGGCTTTCTGCCTGACAAGCAGCTATAAGGCAGACAGCTTTCTCGAAATATCACTATACAACAACGGTTTTTTTATAACGGTAAATTTTATTTTCCCGCAGATCTCGCCGATAGGCGCAGAAGTCTATGGGAATCTGTGGAATCTGCGGGAAACAAAAGGCCGCGACATATTACTTGAGATGGTTTGGTTTACAATGGGTAAAGGATATACCACTATAAATTTGTCAGGTGATTACGAAGTTCGCCAACGCCGCGTAGCGTAAATATTTACTAGCCCATGGCATCACCTTTACTATCGCCCTTAAAGGGTAGCATACGAGAATTATACTAAAAGGTATACTGTTCTTACAGGCGTTCGTACCATACCCTTCTAAATTCCCAACGCGGTACATTGAGATAGCCTATGCTAGGCTTTCAGCCTGACAAGCAGCACAAAAAAACGTCAACTGGACTTAAGCAATGAATGTTTGAAATGAGACCTTATGCAAGGGGGGTGAATCAGGTATAAATATTTACGTATCGCGAAATGCTTGTCAAATCCCTCATGTCTCAGTTCTCAAATCTCATGTCTCATGTCTCATGTCTACATAGGGTAAATATGTTAGAGCTAGGTTATTGAAGTAATAAGGAAATTACCGAAACCACCCTGCCCTTCGGCTACCTCCTATTTTAAGTAAAAGGAATAAACCCTGTGCATCCTTTACCAATCAATAACATCACGAACTTCGATTTGACGTTAACCAGTAAAACACTGTGAATAAAATCCATTTCATCATTCATTCTTTCATCTTTACTATCTCTATTTCTTTCATCATTAAATTTATTTCTTTTTACTCCATTTTATTATCTTGTAGTTAAGTATTCAAATATATTTTAGTCCGTATTGTTGCTATAATAGTATAATTATGACTTTATTTAATTGTGATTTAAAACCACAACACATACATGTCCAAAATATTTGCGTTGACGCCAGAATACTTAACATCGACGCACAAAAAGTTAACACCATGCCAAGTATTGTTAACACATTTACATTAGTGAATATCATTATATCTCTCTTTTTATGCTATTTACACAATTTTCATTCTAACTAATAAGATTTAGCCATTTATTTAGTCAACATATACTACATATATACACCTTCCCAAAAACACATTTACACACGGAGCTAAATTTTATTTACACATGATTTTTTATAATTTAATTGAAATTTTTAGCCTATTTTTATTTCATCATCAACAACGTCGTTGGTGATATAAAAACAGAGCTTATGGTTAAATTCAATTTGACCAGAAACCCTCTCCTAAAGGATGGAGAAGGTTTTATGGCGAGGGTTCTCCCTCAGGGTACAAAAAGTGTTGATGATTTGATTATTGACATGCGCGAGTACCACAGTACGGTAACAGATGCTGACACAAAGGCAGTGTTGGAGATCTTCTTTAGCGTAGTTTCCCGTAACGTGGCCAATGGCTACAGCGTAAATCTACCTATAGCGAACATTAGGCCATCTATTACGGGAAAGTTTTCATCACTAACCGACAGTCTCGACCGTAACCGTCACACGGTGGGAGCATCCATTAGTAGCGGCATGCTCCTTAACCAGCTGATGACTTCGGCTCAGGTTACAAAAGTTTCTGGATCGGTTCCTAGTCCTACTCTACTCGAGCTAACCGACTGCACCACACAGCTGGCAAACTCGAAGGTTACTCCTAACTCCGTTGCTACCTTGGTAGGAACCGAGCTGAAATTCGACACGGCAAATATCCATGAGGGGGTATTTTTTGTGCCAACCCAAACGGGTAGTGAGGTAAAAGTACAAATTTTCGCCTCTATTACCGCTAATAAAATCGTATTTAATATCCCAGCATTACAACCTGGAAATTATACGGTTGTTGTTCGTAAGGGTTACTGCAACGGTAAGGTACTACGTACGGGTAATCTCGACGACCTGGTTACAGTAGGGTAAAGCTGGCCTAACCTAATCTTTGGGCACATCCAATTTGTGGGTGTGCCCATTTTTTATGGCCCTTATCGTGGTATAACCCCATCGAATATGATTGCATCCGATAGTAAACCAAAAAGAATGAACAGAACCACAAATTTTAGCGCTATGCACTAAGCGGGACTATTCAAATTTAATCGAAAATAAGCTGGTATGTATTGCTCTTAAACTATAGCCAGAAGCCCTAATGGGCTTCAATGTGAATAGCCCCGAGTGAAACTCGGGGAAGTGGGAAATAGTGGTAAACAACCACAACGTGGTTGAATAATATCGACCACAAAAAGCAAACCCGTGTTTGACTACCCACACCAAATAGAATCTATCTATAAAAAACATCGACTACCCAAAATATTTTTATCGACGATACACAAAACTTTTATCGGTTATCCCAAACTTTTTTATCGACGACAAACAAAACTTTTATCGACGATATCAAACTCTTTTATCGACGATAGTAGGTTCGGTTATAACCGACAAATAAACTTTTCATAATCGATATCAAACCTATTGGTACCTGAAGAAAAAAAATCCGGCAGTAACTGTTCCACACTAATGGAATCACTATATCCACCAAAATCTCTGTTTAGACATTCAAATTGCGCAAGCCTCGTGATTGGCTTTGCCAACTTTCAGCTTTTAATACGAGAATCATGAATCCAGACATAAGTGTTGAGTGTTGATGCCTGAATAAGGTAAAACGTTTATACAGAGTTTTTATTGGGCTTTCGCGATACGTATATCGTGATACCACCGGTGCGGAGTAGTTGCGATTTAGACAAAAAGAAACAGATGTGATGAAAAAAATCTACAGTACAAAGTGAAACACATTGGTAGCT
Organism: uncultured Acetobacteroides sp.; assembly: GCA_964292015.1. GTDB lineage: Bacteria > Bacteroidota > Bacteroidia > Bacteroidales > ZOR0009 > Acetobacteroides. The sequence continues at coordinate 1,593 of CAXYUU010000010.1, read as the reverse complement.
GAATGTCAAATATATGTAAAGAAGTGTAAATTTTATTGTATCTTAGCAATGACGTCTTACTTTTGCAGAGTTGGAAGGTCTTTTTGCTTTAGCGGCTGGCTAAGCAGAATATCCACCATAATAAATCTCACACTATTCGGCTATTTGTCAACCATTTAAATCAAAATAAGTGGGAGTGACGATGCTTTGCTATAGCATTTAGAGCTGAATCTATGAAGTAGGGATAACGAATACGGGAACTTAGACGGATTGAAGCAGTAAAATGGAAAAAGGAAGATAGGCGTACTAAAGATTCGATGCCAAGCTATTGAAAACTGTTAGCCGTTCCTGATTCTAGATTAGAAGGAGGGGTTTACTATAAACTCTAGTAGCATCTCAAACAAAGATTGCTCATCCATACTTACGGTTCACATAAGTATATAAATCAAGTAGTGTAAGCTTATATTAAAAAATTATCCTGTAAACGGGTGTCTCGGTGTACTTAAGTAATAAGCAGCATTCATTGTCGTATCTCAATTTTTAAAATTTTAATGCCATTTATCACCGAAAGAGGTTTAACCACAAAGACTCTCAAAGGATTTATCTAAAGTTCAAATAATTGGCTTCATGAGCCTTTGCGTGTACTTTGTGCCCTTAGTGGTTAGAAAAAAAATCAAGCTAAACAATGAAAATGCAAAAATATTTGTAGTCCACTACTCAATATTAGAATCAGGTACGAAATTTTTGTATCAAAATTCTAAATTCTTGCGTTTTAACACCGGACTACTACATCTTTTAGCTGCAATTTGCTATTTTTGACGGCCTTAAGATAGGTAATAACGGGTTGTTACCCCATTTTAAAGCTACACAGAGACAAAAATTAAGTTGGCAGAACAGTAAAAATTAGGGCAGGTAACCAAACAGGCTGTATGGCTACTGGAAACGCCACCGAAAAATAATGGTAAAATGAAAAAACTACTCATAATCGCATTTGCTGTAGCATCTCTTGCTACAGCCTTCACCTCATGTAAAAAGGACGTCTCGGAAGAGGAGCTCCTAAAGAACCAGCTTGCCCAAGCCGACTCGCTACTTAAGCGTGGAGGCGTTATAAAGTATACCGTTAAGGTAGTTTCCACCGCCAACTCATCGATGCTTAAGTCGAAAATGAGCATAGAAAACGCCAGTGTAACCGTTTACCAAAACGACAAGGTTTTTACCGGACAAACCGACGCCATGGGTTTTGTAACCTTCGACAACATGCGCGTAGGTACCGTTGCTGTTAACGTAACCCTTAAGGATCATGCCGAGGTAGACTATGTAGCCGACATAACCCCACAGGAGCAACTCTCCAACCTCTCGCAAAGCCAGGTGGTTAATACCATACGCTACGCCAGCACCATGGTGCCCATGTTTCCCATAGCCGATCCAGGATGCGCCACTATTACCGGCAAGGTTACCGCCGAACTCGACCTCACCAACACTACCCCCGAACCCGCCGCCGGCGTTAAGGTTACGGCAATGGTAGATGTTGACGACCCCGACTTTGTTAGCCGCTACCTTGCCCCAACACTTAGCACTGGTACTGCTAGTGCTGGTCGCATACTTAAGTACGAC
>CAXYUU010000009.1:0-25140 GCA_964292015.1 uncultured Acetobacteroides sp. | reverse complement strand
CACGAATGACTTTTAATCCAAATTGGTTGACATTTTTTTAAATGCGGTTGCCCTGACTATTACTCAAAAAACGGAACTATATAAACAAAGTGGTTCAAAATCATTCTTTATATCAGGTAAAATACGTTCAGAATACAAACCTGCCAAGAAATTCAATTCTATTATTGAATGGTATGAAAATGGGCAAATCAAAAGAGTTGACACCTCTGATACTAAAGGCAATATAAATGGAACGGTTTTATCTTATTGGGAAAATGGTGTAATTAAACGTAACGACTTTTTCAAAAAAGGAGAACTAATTAAAGGAAACTGCTACGATAAAGATGGCAACGAAGTTGAACATTTCGACTTTGAGATTATGCCCAGTTTCCCATGAGGAAAAAAGATGATGCTTAAGTATTTAGCCTCAGAAGTAAAATACCCTCAAGCATGCTATGATAATGGAATCCAAGGCACAGTTTATGTAAGTTTCGTTGTTGAAAAAGATGGACATATCTCAACTATAAAAGTTATAAATGAAAATGAGATGGATCAAAATCTTGTTGCGGAAGCTGCAAGGGTTGTATGCAAAATGCCTAAATGGACACCTGGAATGCAGGAGGGAGAACCTGTAAAAGTTAAATTTACAATTCCCATTCTTTTCGCTTTTCGATAGATTCCTCAAACGACCCAAGTACCGATAAAACTTTAGAATCCCTGCAAATTCAAGTCGTCGGTATAGGTAAAGCCAATCCACTTGCCCATCTTCTTTTGGATCACCTTAAAGTGGTGACGCTCGTCCTCGCATACCAGCGAGATGGCGGTTCCGGGAGCATCGGCACGACCGGTGCGGCCAATACGGTGGATGTAATCTTTTGGCGAGCGAGGCAGCTCGTAGTTTATCACGTAGGGAAGAAACTCGATATCGATACCACGCGAGGCAAGGTCGGTTGCCACCAAAGCGGTAATGCGTCCGGCCTTAAAGTCGCTCAACGCCTGTGTGCGCGCACCCTGACTCTTCTTGCCATGAAGTGCTGCGGCCTTAACTCCATTCTGAATTAGCTTCATCACCACGGCATCGGCACGCATGGTTTCCGAAACAAATATGAGCACCTGCTCCATGTTCTCCTGATCGATGAGGTAGCGCAATAGCGGCCCCTTTCGCTCGGGAGTTACGTAGTAGGCCAGCTGGGTAATGTTATCCAGATTCTGCTGCTCCGACTCAATCTTTACCACCACAGGATCACGAAGAAGGATCTCGTTTATGGCGGTTACATCCTTATTCAGCGTTGCCGAAAAGAGTAGGTTCTGACGAATAACGGGAAGCAGCTTAAAGATATCGGCCATCTCGTCGCGGAAGCCAAGGTTGAGCATCTTGTCGGCCTCGTCGAGTACCAGCATCTTTACCTCCGATAGGCTTACGGCCTTAGAGCTTACCAGGTCGAGTAGTCGCCCTGGTGTGGCCACCAAGATCTCCACTCCCTGCATATTTATCATCTGCGGATTAATGGAGACTCCTCCAAAAACGGCTAGACTCTTGGTACGTTCGGGCATCGCTGCGCTAAACAGACGGAATACCTCCTCTACCTGAATGGCCAGCTCCCTTGTAGGAACAAGTACCAGTACCCGCACGTGACGATTCTTGGAAATAGCCCCCTTCTGCATCATCTCTAGAATAGGGAGAACGAAGCTGGCGGTTTTTCCTGAACCCGTTTGGGCAATGCCCAGCATATCGCGCCCCTTTAGTATAACTGGTATTGCCTGCTGCTGAATAGGGAAAGGCTGTGCGTAATTCTGCTGCGCTAACGCTTTAATCAACGATTCAGACAGTCCAAGAGATGTGAAGGGCATATGCTAAGATGGTAAGGTGAGTAAAGATTTCATTAATCGTTGACAAATATACCACTATTATGCGAGGATGGTTGCCTACAATCCCGATTCGTCAAAAAGTTGTAGCCATCGTTGCCGCACGAATTGGCATTAATCCCTATATTTAGGCATCTAACCGTTACACCTATGAGAAAGCATTTGCTGGCATTTGCCCTTATTTCGTCAGCCTTTTTGTCGAATGGGAATGCCGCACCATTAACCACCCGCGAAACCACGCAGCTGCAACAGCGCAGGGCACAGTTTAAGCAGCAGGTACCCGAGCTGCTTACCTACATCAACCGGAAAATGCCCCAAGAAGAGGCCGAGGCGATGCTATTCCTCGTTGCCTACATGCCGCTAAGCGACATTACCATGCATAGCGGCAGCTACGTGCACCAACAGGTAAAGACCAGCCTACAAGCACGCAGCACCTTCTCGTGGGGCAAGAGCATCCCCGATAAGATATTCCGCCACTTCGTTCTTCCCTATCGCATCAATAACGAGTACACCGATACTGCCCGCCAGGTATTCTTCAAAGAGCTAAGAAACCGGGTTTACGGCCTTACCATGCACGATGCCGCGCTAGAGGTAAACCACTGGTGCCACGAAAAGGTAACCTACCGAGGATCGGACGAGCGAACCTCGGGTCCACTCACCTCGGTTCGAACCGCCCACGGTCGTTGTGGCGAGGAGAGCACCTTTACCGTTGCAGCGCTACGATCGGTAGGCATACCTGCCCGACAGGTTTACACGCCACGCTGGGCACATACCGACGACAACCATGCCTGGGTGGAGGTTTGGATTGATGGGCAATGGCACTTCATGGGTGCCTGCGAGCCCGAAACCGATCTCGATTTAGGCTGGTTTGCCGCTCCAGTTAAACGTGCCATGATGACCCACTCCGTGGTATTTGGAAAGTACAGCGGAGCCGAAGAAAAGCTACAAACCGAACCGCTCTACACCCGCATCAACCTGCTATCGAACTACACCAAAACAAGAAAGGTAAACGTAAAGGTTGTAGACGCCAACGGGAATCCGGAACTTCAAGCCAAGGTGGAGTTTATGATATATAACTACGCCGAGTTCTATCCTATTGCAACCAAGTACACCAGCAGCAAAGGAAGCTGCTCGGCCGAGACAGGATTTGGCGACTTCATTGTTTGGTCGTCGAAGGCAGGACGATACGGCTACACCAAAGTTGCTGCCAATAGTCAAGATACCGTTGTGGTAACCCTCTCCGCCCCCATCTATAACAACCGCCAGGAGCAAGTAGAGCTCGTTCCACCACCATCGCAACCCATTAATCCGGCCAATCCCGTAAAGGCAGCACTAAACAATAGCCAGCTTCACATTGAGGATAGCATCAGGAATTGCTACGTAGCCACCTTTACCGATTCGACCTCCATTGCACGTATTGCGGCAAGCAACGGGTTTCGCACTGCCGACCTACTCCCCTTCTTTAAGCAGAGTCGAGGAAACTGGCGAGAAGTGGAGGCGTGTATCACCAGTCTCAACAGCAACAACAGGCATATTGGCATTGCCCTACTGAAAACGCTTGCAGAGAAAGACTACCACGATATTACGGCGGCAATACTTACCGACCACCTCGCCTGCCTACCATCCGTTTATCCCGTATCCGACACAGTCGAAAAGTATGTTTGGGGTCTTCGAGTTGGAAAGGAGATGATAACCTGCTGGCGAAGCTTCCTTCTGAACAGCTTTACAACGAGCCAGAAGAGGCTGTTTATCCAAAATCCAGAAGCGCTTAAGCAGTGGATTAAAAGTGAGCTTACAATCGACACCACCAGCAACTACTACAACGTACCGCTAAGTCCCGAATCGGTGTTTCGCTACCGTGTAGCCGACCGCTACTCGTGCAACCTCCTTTTTGTAACTACTTGCCGATCGTTAGGAATCCCCTCTAGGTTTGAACCTGCAACCAGCCGGCCGCAATACCTTAAGAATGGCACCTGGCACAACGTGCACTTCGAGGTCGCCAAACCTGTTCAACTCGCAAGGGGTACGATCACCCTTTCGACCCCATCAACCGACACCACGTTTACGCCACAATACTACAGCCACTACACCATTGCGCGATTCGACAACGGCCAGTTTACAACACTCGACTATGAGGGATCATCCGAAGTTGCCAAGTTCCCCTGTACGCTGTCGCTCGATGCGGGTTACTACCGGATAATGACAGGCAACCGCCTCAACGACGGATCGGTTCTATGCAACATCAGCTACTTTAACCTAGATGAAAATACCAAGATCGAATACCCAATAGAAATACGTCCCATTATCCGCAGCTCCGAGGTACTGGGTAAGGCTAACCTCGAGGCGTCGTTCAGTCCCCTTTCCAAAAATCCGCTAACCAAGCTTTCCGATCATCTTTCCCAAAAAGGAGTGGTGGTTGCTACTATCGAACCCGACAAGGAGCCAACCAAACATCTGATTGAAGACCTTAAGGCGGTAAAGGAACGAATCGAACAGTGGGGAGGAACCATTCTTCTTATTGTTCGGAGTGGGACGTTGACCCCTTCGTTTAACCCACAAAGCTATACGGGCATGCCCCAAAACATCATCTGGGGTTACGACTCTACCGGCGATTTAGGAAATGCCATCGACCTTATGTGTGGCAACAACGGTGGTGCACAGGCTCCACAGGTTTCCATTATCAATGCCAACGGCGAAATTATTTTCTACTCCGAAGGCTACAGCATCGGCATGGGCGAGACCATACTGAAGAATCTGGTTAAAAGGTAAGATAGATATGAGATGTGAGACTTGAGATATGAGACTTGAGATCTCATGTCTCATATCTCAAGTCTAATGTCTAGCATCGATAACCTCCACTTACATACTAATTATGATACTAGAAGTTTGCGCCAACTCGGTACAGAGCGCCATTAACGCACAAGCAGCAGGCGCCCAACGGGTGGAACTTTGCGAGAGTTTAGCGCTAGGAGGCACCACCCCCTCCTACGGTAGCATTGCCCTAACCCGTAAAAATCTCACCATAAAGGTAAACGTGCTTATAAGACCTCGCTCAGGCGATTTCCTATACTCCGAAATGGAGTTTCGCACCATAAAGGAGGATATCATCATGGCTAAGCAGCTTGGGGTGGATGGCATTGTGTGCGGGGTACTACTTTCGAACGGACAGGTAGATATAGTACAAACACGCGAGCTGGTAGAGCTTGCCCGCCCGCTTACGTTTACCTTTCATCGAGCTTTCGACCGAACACCCGATCCAACAGCTGCCCTCGAAGATGTTATTGCAACAGGTGCCGATGTAATTCTCACCTCTGGACAGATGGCCAAGGCGGCCGATGCCACGATGCTCCTCACCCTGCTAGTTCAGAAAGCCAACGGACGAATATCCATCATGCCCGGAAGCGGAGTAAACGCCGATAACATTTCGCTACTCCTAAATACGGGGGCAACGGAATTTCACCTCAGCGGGCAGCAACCGCTTGAAAGCCGAATGGTATATCGCAAGGCGAATGTTCCTTTAAATTCACCACCACCCAACGACTACGTAAACTACGAAACCAGCACCGAGACTATAAAGAAGGTGCTCCAGTGCCTAAATAGATAACCAGATTAAGCTTGCTCCTTTACGAGGAGACCGGACAGCTGTAAGAAAAAGCCCCAACCGATTTATCGAACTGGGGCTTTTCTATTGTATATATACGGTTCAATGTCGTTTAGTTAAGCACATCGCTCAATCAGGGCTGTCGTGCCGGGCTTGTCCCGGCATCAAAATAAGAATCTAATAGATTCTAAAAAGGACCTTCGGGCAATTTTCAGATCGCGTAACAAGCAGGGGATGACACTCTGAGGGTAAGTAAATCCATAACTAAACGACATTGATATACAGTTACAAAATGGCTCGACTACTCTTTTTTCGTGACCATCCCCCGCTCGCTTCGTACCTTGCTTATAATCCAATTCAGCTCCGGATCATTACCCTTCAACCGATCGTCGAGGGATGGGGTAATGGCCACATCGGGAATTATACCACGCCCCTCTTCTGGTGTTTGATATTCGGGACGCATGCACAGAAGCCCAATACGAGCCTTTAACTTGGAATTTGGCAGCTCGAACAGGGGCATCAAACCGGCAACCGTTCCGTTGTATGCGCCACCAGTTTCCTCGCCAACAAATACCGCTCGCTTCGATCCTTTTAGGTTAGACGAGATGATACAAGAGGCAGAGAAGCTACCTCCATTTATGAGCACATATACGTTACCCTTAAACTTAGGCTTCTTCGTTTTTTGCAGCTTACTACCTAGCTTAAAGTAGGTTTTGCCATCGTCGCCCTTGCTTAAATGGGTAAGCACGTAGGTGGCATAAATGGGGTAAAATGGTAGCATGAACACCTTGGCAAGAAGGGGTGTTCCATGAAAATAGGGAGTAAAGAGCATGCTCTTTGCCGAAGTTATCTCCGACTTCTGAACAAACCTGAAGCTGGTATCCGTCAAGTACGAGTAGAGCTCATTAATTTCCGTCACCTTACCTCCGGGGTTGTTTCTAAGGTCGATAATAAGCGTCTTCGTGTTAAGCGAATCGAGCTTTTTAAACGAATTGCGGTAGAACTTAGAGTAGTCGCCACCCATGAAATCGTTGAGCTTCATTATGGCAATGCTGCTATCCGACTCGTTAAACGTAAGGTTTTTGCAGTACGTCTTCTCATTGCTATCGTAGCCAAGATAGCTACGCTTTTTCCGCTCGCACTTTGCACTATCCTTTTGTGCAGCCGTTAGCGGAATCTTTTTCTCCTTAACCTTTACCTCCTTCTTTTTGGTAGTATCAGCGGGAACTCTCCGCTTTAACACCACGGTTTTAAGGGTATCGTGGTAGCGAAGCTCGCAGGATAAGCTATCGGTAAAGTCGAAGTCGGTGTAGAAGTAGGAGGCAAAACGATTGGCCACCATTCTTTCTTTAAAGGTGCTTATATACCCATCGGCGGTTAACGTGCTTCGGTACTTATCGAGTAGCAGTTGCGATTTTACCCCATTTACCGAAACGACTTCAGTTCCTGGTAGCACCGCCGTATTCCACGAATCATTTCTGAGCACGTAGAGCCTGTTGTCATAGATTGCAAATTTCAACTTGGAGAATGGTGTTGTGCCAAACTTTTCAATCTTAAGGCTATCCCTCTCCTTCGATTTAAACGCCCTGTTTAGAGGAGATATCCGCGTATGACCCTCCTTTATGCTGGCCACAACGGGAGCAACCTTGTAGTAAAAGTCGCTGCTGGTCATTGGCTCGACAATCGTTTTCTTTAGGCTATCGAACTTGTAATCGAGCTCCGTTTTGGTAATGTACCAGTAGAGCTGGGGATGGTATTTTTGTAGCGTACGGTTAAGGTAGTCTATATCGGCACGCAGCTTTTCGGGATTCTTCATCTCGGCAAGCTTTCGGTTGTAGCTTTTCACGGAGGTACAGCCTCCTATAAGCAGCGCAATGGCAACGAAAAAGAGTATTCGGTTCATATGTATCGTAATGAGATAAGACTTCGGGGGTAAATGTATCTTTTTTTACGAGAATCACCGAATACGATAGACTTTCACCGGCTTATAAAAGATAAAAAAATGTTTTTTTGACATCCTCCTCCCATTTCTGTAACTTTTCCAAAACTTAATCGTCATACAGCAAAACAGAAAAACTATGAACTTACTCAGAAGGACTTTTACATTTGTTGCAGCTGTTGCCCTAATGGCAAGCGCAACAGCCGCAGTGGCACAATTTTCATTCAGAAACAGCGTTGTAGGCAATGGAGAGATCGCCAAACGGGTTTTCATGCTTTCCGATTTTAAGACGATATCGGTATCGTCGGGTATTGACATCTACCTTGAGCCATCGAGTAAAAACGAGGCAATTGCCGTTACCGACAAAAATATTCTCGATATTATTGAGGTAACCCAAAATGACAACAAGCTTACCTTCCGCCTAAAAACGGGCATCCGTAAAACCACCAAGGGTATAAAAATTTACCTTTCGTACAAAACACTCGAAGGGATTTCGGCCTCGGGCGGTAGCGATGTGTACATGAAGGATAACGCGGTGCTGAAATCCAAATCGCTTAGCATTCATGGAAGCGGTGGTTCCGACATACGTCTTAACCTGGATGTTGATATGCTCAGCTGCAAAAGTTCGGGAGGAAGCGATGTTTACCTTAACGGAACAGCAAACAGCGCATCGTTCGACTGTAGCGGTGGTAGCGATGTAAAGGCAAAAGAGCTTATCGTTTCGAGCAGCAGCATCGATTCGTCGGGAGGTTCCGATGTTATTATTACCGCAACCAAGGCTATTAAGGTAGACGCTTCGGGCGCATCGGATGTAACCTTTTACGGAAATCCTAAAGATGTTTCGATTTCGAAATCGGGTTCATCGGATGTTTACAGAAAGTAAACCAAACAGCATTACTGCTCGCTCATAATTCCCATATATATACAGAGGGCCTCCGATCGTAACCGATGGAGGCCCTCTTTTTTGCCATTTTTTCGATATGTAGACTACAGGTAACCTTACAGACACCTGTATAGGCACGTTTACAAATATGCGGATTGCTAGAGGAGAAAAAAACGTACTACAAGGTCTCAACTAGCAGGTAATACTTTAGTCAAAAAATTAAGTCCGATGCAATATAGCAGCTATATACTTAAGTAAGCTCTCAGAAAGTCACCTTTTATGCGGCATAGCCACTAGCCATGCATGCTACTGGAACTGCCCTCAACTTTTTCGGCAATGGCTAGCAGCTCGCCAGCGGTTTTCCAATTTCGGGTAGTAGCCACCACCTTTAGCTTACCCTCAACGAAGGTATTGGTAAACTTTGTTTTGCCATAGCCACCCGGACAAAAGAGGTATGCGGCCCTATCGGTTACAAGACATTCGTCGGGTGTAAACTTCACATCTCGAATTGCGCCAATCGCTTCGGGTGATGGTATTGAGGATAAAAAGGTAACGTAAAGATGGGTAGCCTCATCGCTCCTGCTGAATGCAAATGGGTTACGTCGAACGATATCCCTTAATTCGGAAAGCTCCAGTACGATAACCGGCACCTCAAAACCAAAGGTCTCCGCTATCTTAAGACCAACTACACGCTCCAACTCGTTGGTTTGAGCGGTACCATCCTGAAATATCACATTACCACTTTGAATGTAGGTGCAAACGTTCACAAATCCCAACTCGAGATACACTGCCCGTAAGGCATCCATCTTCACCTTTTTGTGCCCACCTACGTTGACTCCTCGTAATACCGAAATGTATGTTTTTACCATAACCGCACCTATTGCTTGAATATAACCTGCTGCGCTAACGCCTTAAAAGTAGATCGTTTTACAGAAAAACGAGCAACTTCGTGCGATTACTCTTAAGAAAAACCCTCAACGAGCAACATCATTGTACAAATACGCCATTGCACATCTCCTATTAAGGAGGCCAATGGACCCAACCGCCCATTAATTTAACCGATTATACGCCAATGCGGCTAAATCTCCTGCAATTGTTACTTTCTTTGCCAAAGATAAACGCAGGGTAAATTCAAAAAGGTAGAATTGTGAAAGTTGCATCCATTAGCGAGCTGAAGAAGCACCTGTCCACCATGCCGGCCGACGAGCTGGCGGCGCTATGCATCCGCCTTACCAAGTATAAAAAGGATAACAAGGAGCTGCTCACCTACCTCCTTTTTGAGGTGGATGACGAAATGGGGTATGTGAAATCGGTAAAGGAGGAGATGGATGTTCTGTTTAGCGAGCTGCGTAAGAACACGCTTTTTCAGACAAAGAAAACCCTAGCAAAGATTCTTCGCTATACCCAGAAACAGGTGAAGTACTCGGGCAACAAGCGCACCGAAGTGGAGCTGCTCCTGTACTACTGCCAGAAGCTGCGCAAGAGCGGAATCCCCATTCAGCAGAGCGTGGCAATTACCAACATCTACATTAGGCAAATAGCCAAAATAAAAAACGCGCTCGCCACGCTGCACGAAGATTTGCAGTTCGACTATAAGGAGGTGATGGAGAGCTTAGAGGTTTGAGTAACCACTGCCCCTTATGTATTGCCCTATAGGAATACTATCCTGCAGCGTCAATTCCCCCTACAAATGCTACTGCAAGTTTGCAGAATATCGTAACTTTACGAGTGGCACCAAAACCGGCACCTATGAAAAATATCCTAATTTTACCCGTTGCTTTTCTTGCGCTAGCCTCGGTTAGCTGCACCCCGAAGAATGGTAACGAAAAGACGCAGTTCCCCAGCAAGGAGTATGTAGAATCCAACATCAACTTTGGTACGCTTAAGCTAATTAAACGGGCGTACGTTCCTATTTACTCGCACATCTACCATATTAGCGGAGAAAAAAGCTTACAGCTTACCGCAACCCTTAGCATTCGAAACACCAGCAGCAGCGATAGCATCTACCTAAAAGATGTTAGCTACTACAGCTCCGAGGGCACCTTGCTAAAAAGGTATCTAAACAAGGTTGTGGTGGTAAAGCCGTTGAGCGCCATCGAGCTTGTTGTAGAAGAAAGGCAGGACAAGGGTGGTGCGGGCGCCAGCTTTACGGTTGACTATGGGTTTAACAACCCCAAGGTAAAACCTCTAATTCAGGCCGTGATGATTGGATCGGCAGGACAACAGGGTATCTCGTTTATAGCTGAAAGTGTGGAGGTGGAGTAAAAGGCCTACGCCAACATAGCGAGCCATTGACCTATGCTGGCTTGCCGTACGACTGCTACACCCGAGATTCCAACCTACCCATACGACAAAGCACAGACGCTAGAATCCCCAATAAGCGCAGCTAGAATGTTACGCTTATTGGGGATTACCATCGGTTATTGGAGATTCGTTACTTTCCCACAACAACTATATTTTTATCGGTAAACAGCTTATCCTTAATATAGACAGCACCGCTTACCGTGTCGACCTGCAACTTAATCCAACCTATCAGGTTTACACCACCACTCTTTACCTTAACGCCCATATAGTAGTCGTTCTGCCTTTTATCTGAGCAAGCTTTCCAACTTTTTTGCCAACAATATCCGGGGGTTGTTGAGATCGTGACAAGGCCACCATTGGCACTTTTCCAGATGTAAGGCTCCTTCGCATCCATTCTTACCGTATCGTTATACTGTAAAAACAGGTAGCTAGCATTTTGCTTTAACAGGATCAAATTTTGTTCCAAAGGAATTAGCTCTCCCATAACCAGATCTCCCGAAACGTTAAGTCCATCCCAAGTCCACATGGAATAGTGCGTTTTAAAATCAGGTGTCTGATCATTATTGAAATCAAAATTTTGGACAGTAGGAAATGCAGGTGGCGTTTTACTTAAGACATCGCCATCAGACTCATCCTTTTCGCAGCTAGTAATAGCAAAAACCAAAAACAAGGCAACAAGACTTTGATAAATAGCTCTCATGTTGTACTGAGTTTTAATGTTTAACTTACAGATTTGCTAGTTTTGAATAAAAAAACCAGCTTAACGTAATACAATGATCATGCCAAACATTCACACTTGTTAGCTTACCATTTTCCTTTATTCAAGTAGAAAGAAAACCCAGCCTCCTATACCGCTACAAGCAAATCCGTCATACGTATTCCCCACATCTTATCCGCAAACATGAAGCAAAGCCCCCTGCAGCTGGCAGCATACTAGGCGAGGAAAAAGGTTGGATCATACTATAAAAGGTATAAATCGCTTGCTTCGCTTCATGTACTCGGTGTACCTGCCACCAAAATATGCAACGCACTCCTTTTCGTCGAATATGGCTGTAAGGTAAAGAAATGCCGTTGCCAGTATGGCTACCAGCAGCAACCAACCGGTTGTATGCTTTAACAGAACACCCCATGCTAAAAAAATAAGGGAGGAGTAAAGAGGATGCCGTATGTACCTAAAGATTCCCGTATCTATCAGCTCCGACGTTTTCTCAAATTGAAAGAGGGTATCGTCGGCCCTACTGGTTACCGGCTTCCCCTTTCGTATCAGCAGCGTAAAACCGGCAATGGCGATATAGCCCGAATAGAGCAGAATAATCCACGAAAGAATCTGTGAAAAGCTAGCTGGATGTTCGAACCAGAAGGTATAGTTCGACACCAAAAGCCAAAGAATACACTCCCACCCAAAGAATCGGTAAAAGCCGTGGCTCCTAATCCGGAGTAACGATCGCCACGATACCGCAAGAACGGGAATGCTTAGCAGTCCAAAAAGGAGTAATCGGTCCATATGCTTACCACTTAGGTAAAGGATAATCCATCAACCTTACTTACAACTGCAGATTCTCTGCGTGAGTAGAAAAACGGTAGGCTTGCTATCGTAAAGAGAACAAACCGAACCATCCTCTACAAGCAAAAGTATCGGTGAAGCAATTCTACGCAAAGATACGTACACCTGCATGCAACAGTCAAGACTATCTGCATTTACCCCATCTCCCAACCTGTTTAACACTAATTACCTTCATCGGCATAAATACCTCCATAATAGAGTGAACAACTGCTACCACTACCTGTTTAACGACCAGCTTCGCCAGCATACGATGTGAGGCCTACCATACATGTAGCGCCCCTTGGTTACAGAAAAAATTAAAACATACATACCCCATGGAATTGTTAGATGCCCTAAACTGGCGATATGCCACCAAAAGAATGAACGGCGAGAAAGTTGCCGCCGACAAGCTAAACGTTATACTCGAGTCGATTCGCCTCTCGGCATCGTCGTTAGGCTTGCAGCCCTACCGTGTAATTGTGGTAGACGATCCAGCACTTAAGGCAAAAATACACGAGAGCGCCTGCCCGCAACCTCAAATACTGGAGTGCTCGCACCTTCTGGTGTTTGCCTCGTACAAAAACGTCAGCAACCACGATGCCGACAAGTACCTTAATCAGGTATCCGAAGAGCGCAACCTGCCTAAAGAGCAGCTTGCCCAGTACGATGGAATGATTAAGGGATTTCTGGCATCCCGTACTCCCGAACAGCTGGCCGAATGGTCGGCCAGGCAGGCGTACATTGCGCTGGGTACCGGCTTGGTGGCCGCCGCAATCGAAGAGGTAGATGCCACCCCAATGGAAGGGTTCACCCCATCGGAGCTGGACAAGGTTCTGGGACTGGAGCAAACCAACCTGAAAAGTGTGGTGCTTCTCGCACTCGGCTATCGCGACTCCACCAACGACTACCTAGCTAGCGCAAAGAAGGTAAGGGTGAGTAGTAATGAATTATTTAGCACCAATAGGTAGAGTATATTAAACCAGTACATACGTGTTTTTGAATGATAAACGGTCGTTGAGCCTTGCTCAGCGACCGTTTTCTTAATCTTTTTTACAACAACCTACCCTCTTTCGAGCCAGCGTTTCAGCTTTGGCATAATGGTCTCCATCTCCTTAGTGGCCATGTCGTATGCCCGGGCTAGGTTATCGGGATTATTCTCCAGCCGTGCAACGGCAATCGGTTTATCGGGACGTATGACAAATATGCGACCCTCCCGTTCGAGCTGTTCGAGCTCGTCGAGGCTTTTGTTGTAGTTAACCGCACGATTGACAATTGCCTTTACCATGTTGGGATAGTTACGGTAGGCTAACCGAAATAGCATTTCGCCCTTTACCGGTTCCTTTCGGTAGCCAGCATGACGGGTAAGCACCACAATGGCGCGCTTTTTACCATCGGCAAACGCCTTTTTAAAAGGAATGGAGTCGGCAATACCACCGTCGAGATAGTGCTGTGACCCTATTCGCTGCATCTTAGTGATAAAGGGAAGCGAAGAGGTAGCGGCCAGCAAGTCGCGAAAGTGTTCGGGCGATGTTGCCTCCAAATCCTTGTACTCGGCAGCACCGGTAGCACAGTTGGTAACCACCACCTTCATGCGAGTCGACGAATGTCTAAAACCCTCGTAGTCGAAAGGGATGATCGTGGTGGGTATGTAGCGGTACATAAAATCGAAGTCGAAGTAGGTTCCCTTGCGAATCAGATTATTGATGCTACAGTAGCGCTTATCGGCAACAAAGGGGTTTACGTCAAGATTTCGACCGTACTGACGCGATACGTACGAAACGCCATATGCAGCACCTGCCGAAACGGCAATGGCATAGTCGAAGAATAGCTTCTCGGTAAAAAACACATCCAGCACAGCGGCGGTGTAAATTCCCCTAAAGCCACCTCCCTCCAATACAAGTCCAACATCTTGATACCTGTCCATCACGCCTCCATTTATATTTAGCAGATCAAAGATAGCGTATACATTCTACCGTAATCCACAGAAAAGTGACTATTAACATCGGTGAAATACACCTTTTAACAAATTTGGGAAAACAGAATCAATCTTCCTAAAGCCGGCATTCATAAAACAAACCCCCGCTATGAAGCGAAGGAAGGAGGCTTAATATTCCTCAACCGACAGCAGCTATCACAGGCCCCATCCCCCAGTATTGACACTGTACCATATAGCCAAGAAGCCTTAGCCCCTTTATTTCGTCCGTTCTATTTTTTATCCTAATTTTATCTCCAAACAGTAGCCATACGACCATGAACAAGCTTCAGCTGTACTACTTCTCGGGTACGGGCAACGCTCGACAGGTAGCCCGTTGGATAGACGAGCGCGCCACCGCCCTACAGCTACTCTCCTGCACCAATGAGATCGCCTCAATCGAGCGAGCATCGATTACCCCACCCGAAAAAGATCTACTGGTTGGCATTATTGGCCCAACCCACGGGTTTAACTACCCTCCCATTCTGGTAAACTTCATCTTCCGCTTTCCTCGAAGCAGGCACCATAACCCCGTATTTATAGTAAACACCCGCGCCGGATTAAAAGCCGGCAAGCTATTCCTTCCGGGTGCAAGCGGTATCGCCCTTTGGTTTGCCGCGTTGGTGCTTACCCTAAAGGGATACCGGGTAGTGGGTATGCGCTCCATCGACATGCCCTCGAACTGGATTTCGCTGCATCCCGGCCTACGCGAAAAGGTAGTACGGTCGATAGTAGATAGGTGTCAGCATATCACCTACCGCTTTGCCGATACCATACTGAGCGGCAACCGCAGCTACCGAGCAGCATACGATGTTATTCAGGATATGCTGCTGGCACCCATTGGTATCCTGTACTACTTCATGGGTAGGTTTATCATTGCAAAAACATTTTACGCCAGTTCGACCTGTAACCGCTGCAACCTTTGCGTAGACACCTGTCCTATTAAAGCGATTAAGCTGGTTCGTAACGATCCGTTTTGGACCTACCGTTGCGAAAGCTGCATGCGCTGCATGAATACCTGTCCGCAACGTGCCATACAAACCGGACACGGCTTTATTTTTGCCGTTATCTACATCGCCTACACCACCGTTATTGCGTGGATATACGTGCTTATAGGAACATACCTTTCTATTAATGAGGATAGCATCCTCATCGGCTCGCTCCTGTTTATCGGAGAGTCGGCAATCGTTTTTGTCCTACTACTTATTGGCTACCGGATACTGCACCGGATCAAACGGATTAACGGGTTTAAGCAGCTCATCGAGTACACCTCGCTTACCACCTTTAAGTTTTGGCGACGATACTTTCTTCGATCGAAATAATTTATGCAATGCGGCTTGATGAGAGAATAAAGGTGAAGTGTTTCTCCTTCTTGCCTCACATCTCAATTTGAGTATCTCTAATCCCCTATACCCAATAAACTATCCCGCATCGATACCATTTCGTGCGGGATTTTTTATTGGGTATAGGCACAAGCCTACTCCTTCGGATGCTTCTCGTCAAGGTATAGGTTGTACCAGCCTATCTTACGCGACAGGTACATCACCATTCCAACAATCGCAAAAATGTCAGCCTCCAAAGTCAAAACGACAGCCAACATGCTGGCAGCGTGTCGTTTTGTCATTACACGTCAACTGGCATTCCATTTGAAAGTTTACCTGTAAACACTTTAATATTAACTTTAAAAAAGGAGGTTGCCATGTTAACTAGAAGAACTGATTCGCACCCTGCATTGGCAAGGTTATTTGGAGACTTATTTGACCGAGAGCTATTCGATTGGACCAGCTCCAACTATTCGGAGACCAACACGACGCTGCCAGCTGTAAACATTAAGGATAACCCCGACCACTTCACCGTAGAGGTAGCCGTTCCCGGTATGGACAAGAAAGATTTTACGATCAACCTAAAGGATAACATGCTCACCATCTCATCGGAGAAGAAGTCTGAGGAGGAAGTAACAGAAGAAAGCTACTCTCGCAGGGAGTACAGCTACCAGTCGTTCTGCCGCTCGTTTACCCTTCCTCAAAATATCGTAGACAGCGACAACATCTCGGCAAAGTACGAAAACGGGGAGCTACTCATTACCATTCCTAAAAGGGATGAGGCAAAGCCTAAGGAGCCTCGCGTAATCGACATCATGTAGCCTTTCCCATTACAACATGTAAGGGAGCCCCTGGGCTCCCTTTTTTCATACACGAGATGCTGGATTACCGGCATGAGCATCCATGGATAAGCATCGAATTAGGATAAGCCCCCAAAAAAAACAAGCGAAAGCCTCAGCATCTCCCAATAAACCGGTTAACCATACTGTTAACAAACATATACAAGATTACAGTCCGAAACCAACATTCCCTAATCCACCACAAATGTGTAATTAGCCCTTACCACCACCTACACCACTTAACAACAGGCGATTTACCCTGTAAATTTGCCATAAAAAGACAAATAAAATCACAGGTTTCATTTATCGCTAGCTTTATCACGACAAACTAGACTGTACGGAAATAAAGCACGACATTCCCGGCACCACACGGCACGCAGCTTCAGCAAAACGTTGGTTAGTACCAACTACAACGACGTCGTACAGCCTAACCTTAGGTAAAATTTAAATCGATTGGATATGGCTTTATTCTCGTATGCCCATGGTGCTTCAGACACCCCTCTTATTGGAGTTACAATTGGTGAATATTTTAGGAGAATTGTAAAAAAGCATGGCGACAACGAAGCTCTCGTTGTGGTAAGTCAAAACTACCGAATCACCTACAAGCAGCTGTGGTCCGAAGTCGACTCTGTTGCCAAATCGCTACTGGCCTACGGCATCGAACGCGGCGATCGGGTGGGCATTTGGGCACCTAACCGGTTCGAATGGGTGCTGGTGCAGCTTGCTACCGCCCGAGTTGGCGCAATAATGGTAAACATTAACCCGGGATATCGGTATGCCGACATGAGATACGCCGTAGAGCACTCCAAGCTCAAAATGCTCATTGCCTCGGCCGGGTTTCGTAAAACCAGCTACGTAGAGATGATCGACCACCTTCGCTTTGGAGGTAACTGTCCCGAACATGTGGTGGTGATGGAAAACGACTGGCGTACCTTTATTGGTAAAGGCTGTGCCGTAACCGATAAAATGCTCGAAAATCGCGAGAACGTGCTTCAGTTCGACGACCCTATCAACATACAGTACACCTCGGGTACAACAGGACACCCCAAGGGGGCAACCCTATCGCACCACAACGTGCTAAACAACGGTTTCTTTATTGGAGAGCGGTTGGAGTACACCCCGAAAGATCGTGTTTGCATTCCAGTTCCCTTCTACCACTGCTTTGGCATGGTGCTAGGCAACCTTGCTGCCATAACCCACGGGGCAACCATGGTGATTCCGGGCGAATTCTTCGACCCCGAAACGGTGATGCAAACCGTTCAAAACGAAAAATGCACCTCGCTATACGGCGTTCCAACCATGTTTATTGCCGAATTGGAACATCCCAACTTCTCGAAATACGACTTCTCGTCGCTACGAACCGGAATTATGGCCGGATCGCCCTGCCCAATCGATACCATGCAAAAGGTACTCTCGCAAATGAACATGCGCGACGTTCAGGTATGCTATGGAATGACCGAGACGGCTCCCGTATCGACCCAAACCAATGCTGGCGACCCTACCGACAAGCGTGTGGGTAGCGTTGGAACGGTTCACCCTCACATAGAGATAAAGATTATCGACCCGGCGACCAACGAAATTGTTCGTCGTGGCCAGGAGGGGGAGATATGCACCCGTGGTTACTCGGTTATGCTGGGCTACTGGAAGAGTCCGGAAGATACCGCTAAGGTTATCGACCAAAACCGATGGATGCATACCGGCGACCTTGGCGTGATGGACAGCAACGGCTACATCCAAATTGTAGGACGCATTAAGGATATCATCATTCGTGGTGGCGAAAACATTTCGCCCCGCGAGGTAGAGGAGTTTCTGATCACACATCCATCGATTATAGACGCGCAGGTAGTTGGCGTACCCAGCGAACGTTACGGCGAGGAGGTGTGCGCATGGATCATTGTCCGCGAAGGAGTATCGCTAACTAACGAGATGCTGACCACCTTCTGTAAGGGTAACATGGCTACCTATAAAATTCCAAAGTACTGGAAGCTGGTAACCGAGTTCCCCATGACCGTTACCGGAAAAATTCGCAAGGTAGACATGCGCAAGCTATCGGCCGAAGAGCTGGGACTACAAAAATCCTCGCAATTTAAGACAGCATAGCAGTAGGAATACGAAACAGCTTGCCCATAATATCCCCGAAGGGAAAGTTGCAAGCCGCTAAACCGGAATACTTGCCTAATAGTAGTTGTATAAAAGCCCCAGCCGCAAGCCGACTGGGGCTTTTTAGAGTTATACACGCCTACCCCAATTCGCCTTCACCTCCTACTTTTTCCCTTTCGCAGTAAAAATCGTAATAAATATGCAGCTCCAACGTCAAATAGGTGTTCACAACAACAACTTCTTACCTGTATACTTGACAATGAAAGCAACATTTAGAACTTTGACGATTGCAATGCTCCTCATCTTGGGTATTGCATCATTTGCTCAAGTGCAAACCGATAGATTTGCCCAAAGAGCAAAGAAACAAACCGAGAATCTCACCCAAAAGCTTAGCCTAAACGAAGACCAAGCAAAAAAGGTTGAGACAATTCTGTTTAACTTCTACGTTAAGATGGAAGCCGACATGCAGGAGCAGTCGGATTCAGAAAAACCAACCCCTAATCCACTACTAGTAGAGAAGAGGAATCTCGATTTGAAGCAGGTACTTACTCCCGAGCAGTACAAGGCATTCGTAGAAATGAATCCTGCCAAGAACGACAGCCGCCCAAACAGGCAACAAGGAGAACAACGAGAAAGAGGACGAGACAGAGGGCATGGACAAGGACGAGGCAACCACAACAACCTGTAAGAACAGCATTCTAAGAACAGGGATCTGCTTACGCTAAGCGGTGTCCTACATTATAACCATTAAAACGAGTACGATGAAAACATTACCCAAAATATTACTCCTGCTCCTGCTTACCTCCAGCACATTCGCCTCTTTTGCCCAATCGGCAAAGGTATCGGGTACGGTGATGGAATCGGACAGCAAGCTGCCCCTTGTTCGGGCAAATGTCGCTTTGGTAAACCTAAAAGATACAACCCAAAAGCACTTTGCCACATCCGATCCCAAGGGGGTGTTTATATTTTCGAACGTTACCCCTCAAAAGTACCGCTTAGAGGTTAAGTATATTGGCTTTAACAGCTACTCGAAAGAGATAGCAGTAGGCGGAAACACCCTAGCGCTAGGTACCATTAATCTTAAAGGCAAATCGGAAATGCTTGGCGGCTCTACCGTTATAGGACATGCCGTGCGGGCAAGCGTAAAGGGCGATACCACCAGCTACAACGCCGACGCATTTAAGGTAACAAAGGACGCCGATGCCGAAGCGCTAATTACCAAGATGCCGGGAGTAACATCCGACGGTAGTACCATAAAGGCACAGGGCGAACAGGTAAAGAAGGTACTGGTTGATGGCAAGCCATTCTTTGGCGACGACCCCACCGTTGCCCTAAGAAGCGTGCCTGCCGAAATCATAGAGAAGATTGAGGTGTACGATAAGCTCAGCGACCAGTCGGAGTTTACCGGATTCGATGACGGCAACTCGGTAAAGACCATTAATATTGTCACCAAATCGAACAAGCGTGCCGGACAGTTTGGCAAAATATACGCAGGCTACGGAACCGACGAACGCTACAATGCAGGTGGCAACGTCAACATCTTTAAGGGCGACTCGCGCATCTCGCTAAATGGCATGTCGAATAACGTTAACCAGCAAAACTTCTCGAGCGAGGATATCCTTGGCGTACTGGGGAGCAGCGGTGGCGGCAGAAGCGGTATGCGTGGTGGTCCTGGCGGTGGCCCCGGTGGCTCCGGCGGACGAGGAGGCGCATCGTCGAACTTTATGGTAGGCCAGCAAAACGGCATTACCAACACCTCGGCATTCGGACTTAACTTTAGCGACAAGTGGGGTTCGAAGGTGAACTTTACCGGAAGCTACTTCTTTAACTACAGCAAGACAACCAACAGTCAGAGTACAAACAGGCAGTACTTTGGTGCAATAGATACTGCCCAGCACTATGTTCAAAACGGATCGAGCAGCAACAACAACTACAACAACCGCCTCAACCTAAGGGTAGAGTACAACATCAACAAGAATAACTCGTTGATATTTACCCCCAACCTTAGCTACCAGAGCAGCCTCTCCAGCTCGGCATCGAACGCACAAACAACAATGGGGCCTGCTGCGCTGCTCAACAAAACAGACAACAGCAACAGCTCGCTGAGCTACGGCTACAACATCAACAACGAAATACTATTCCGCCACAAGTTCGAGAAAGAGGGTCGTACCCTATCGCTTTCGCTACGAAACTCGATTGCCAACAAGGATGCCACTTCGAGCTTGTACGCCGAGAATGCCTACTACGGAAAGAGTAAGACCGTACTCGACACCATTAACCAAAAATCGGTTCTAACCAACAAAAGCTACAGCGTTAGCGCTATGCTGATGTACACCGAACCGCTTACCACCAAAAGCCAGCTTATGGCAAACTACAACGTAGGCTACACCAACTCCGACATCGACAAGCGAACTCGTGCTTACGAAAGGGCAACCCAACAGTACACCCTGCTCGACACCTCGCTATCGAATGTTTACCAGAGCGACTACGTAACCCAGAATATGGGCGTAGGCTACCGGTTAAAAGGCGAGAAGTATAACGGCATGCTGAACCTGTCGTACCAAAACTCGACACTGAATGGCGATGAGACGTTCCCCATTGCCTTCAACCTAAAGAAATCGTACAACAACATCCTGCCCATGGCGATGCTTAACTTTAAGTTTAACCAGTCGAACAGCCTACGGATGATGTACAACACCCGAACCCAAGCACCATCGATAGGCCAGCTGCAAAGCGTGGTGGACAATAGCGATCCGCTAAACCTTTACGTGGGTAACCCAAACCTGAACCAGTCGTACGCCAACAACATCAACCTGCGCTACAGCTACACCTCGGCAACAAAGGGCAAAACCTTCTTCATATTCCTCAACGCACAGAATACAACCGACTACATTGGCACCTCTACCCTAATGGCGGGGAGCGATATTACCCTTACCGATGGCACCATTCTCAAAAAGGGTGGCCAACTATCCACTCCCGTAAACCTCGACGGCTACTGGAGCTTTAGCACCATGATTACCTACGGATTTCCGATGGCCATCATCAAGAGTAACGTAAACATTTCGCTTGGAACCGGCTACAACCGCTACCCAGCGATCCTCAACAACCACGAGGTGCTAACCAAAACCTACTCGCCCAACGGAGGCATCATCGTTGGCAGCACCATCAGCCCCAGCGTCGACTTCACCCTATCCTACAGCTCGTCGTACAACATTGTGGAGAGCAGCAACTACAGCAACAATAACGGCAACAACTACTGGTTGCAAAACGGGAAGGCTAAGCTTAACTGGACAATTGCCGACCGGTTTACCGTGCTACCCGAGGCCATCTACACCCAGTACAACGGCAACGGACTCTACACCGACAACCTTACGGTTAACCTCAACCTCGGCGTTAAGTTCTTAAAGAATAGGCAGGCCGAGCTAAAGCTCGGTGTTTTCGACCTACTCGACCAGAACAAGAGCTTCAGCCGATCGGTTAGCAGCCTCTACATCGAGGATAGCTACAACAGCGTGCTAAGCCGCTACTTCCTAGCCACGCTGGTGTTTAACATTAAAAACTTTGGAAGCAAGAAGTAGGAAATTGGGAGTCGTTAAGTCGGGAGTCGTAAGTCGTAAGCAGGGAATCGAAGGCAGAAGTTCACTCTACTTCCGTTTCCCGACTACCGACTCTCGATTCCCGATTCCCGATTACTCACTCAAAAAAAATGCCTACTTTCCCCTTCTAATCGTTAGCTATCAAATGGGCAAGATGAACTTTGGCGAACAAATCATATCGTACTTCGAAAATCTCCGATTCGACATCCCGCTACCCGATGGGGTGGAGCCGATGAACCCCTACCTGCGCCCCGAAACCATGGACGCCGTTAGGAAGTACTACACCAAGTACTACTCCGACGCTAACGATCGAACCTTTATCGTGGGCATTAACCCGGGTCGATTCGGATCGGGCGTTACCGGAATTGCCTTTACCGACACCGTACGCCTCGAGAACCACTGCCAAATAGCACACCACCTCCAGCCAACCACCGAGCTCTCGTCGGAGTACATCTACTCGGTGGTCGAGGCCTTTGGAGGTGCCGAGACCTTCTTCTCCAAGTTCTACCTCACCTCGGTATCGCCCATCGGCTTTACCAAGGAGGGAAAGAACTACAACTACTACGACTCGCCGGCCATGCTTAGGGCAACCACCGAGTACATGGCCGAACAGCTCATGCGACAAATCGAATTTGGCGCCAACCGCAAGATGGTTATCTGCCTAGGGGCTGGTAAAAACTACAAGTACCTTACCGAGGTTAACCACCTTATGGGAAAACCCTTCGAAAAGGTGGTGGCCATCAACCACCCCCGGTTTGTGATGCAGTACCGTCGTAAGCACCTCCAGCAGGAGATCAGCACCTTTACCCACGCACTAACCCGCGCCATAAGCGATCAACATGAACTCGAATAACAGCACGCTCACCAAACGCATTCTCATATTCCTGCTGCTAGCGCTAATTGTTTGCCTATTTGCCAACATTAACCAGCTGGTAGGCTTCTTTATTAAAGATGGACATGAGCCCCCACACCCACATCGGGTGCTGATGTACCGGTATCACCTGGCCTGGGAGATGGTACTCTCGTTCGTATTTGCCTTTATCCTGATATGCTACAACGCAGGCCTGTCGATTATTCGAAAAGCAGAAAAGAAATCGAACCAGCTTACCATTGTTTCGGTAAGCATCCTTGCGGGACTGCTACTGTTCTTCTTTCTAATCCTCACCTTTACGCCCGATAGAAGGATGCCCTCGCGCTTTTTCTTCATGATTATGAGTAAGGCGCTCTTCGTGATTATGGCCTCCATATCAGCAGGGCAGCTTTACCGTCTCATCTGGCAGAAGCAGCAGGTGGAGCTCGAAAACGAAAAGCTCAAAACCGATAATATCGAAAGCCGCTATCAGGGGCTCATGAACCAGCTCAATCCACACTTCCTGTTCAACTCGCTAAACTCGCTGGCCTACCTTATTCGAGAAAAGGAGCAGGATAAGGCGCTCACCTTTATCGACGAGCTCTCGTCCATTTTCCGGTACGTGCTACAGAAGCGCAGCGACGAGCTGGTTACCCTCGAGGAGGAGATCCAGTTTACCGAAGCCTACCGCTACCTGCTGAGCATTCGGTTCGAGAGCAAGCTGTTCTTCGAAATTAGGATCGAGCACGACGACAAGCATCTCCGTCTCCCCTTCCTCACGCTGCAACCGCTCATCGAAAACGCCGTAAAGCATAACGTAATCAGCGCCAAGCAACCTCTTGCCATCTTTATATATACCAGCGGAGGCTACCTGGTGGTTAGCAACCCCATTGCCGCCAAGCTACCCGATGCCGAAAGCACCGGCATAGGCCTTACCAACCTAGCCAACCGCTACAAGCTGCTAACGGGTAGGCAAATTACCGTTGTACACGACGAAAAAATGTTTATGGTAAAAATCCCACTTGTATCATAGTGCTCGCGATTGCTTGCAATTATACTTCGTGAGAGATAGCTTTATGAATTTCAGATTTTAGACGTTAGACATTGTCGGCGAAAGCCATTCTTTAACTTCTTTGATTTCTTTAACTTCAAAATCATTCCGTGTAACTTCATCTTGCTATATAGTTATGACAGCACTTATTGTAGAAGACGAAATAGCCGCCCAGCGTAACCTCATGTCGGTACTATCCGAAGTGGCACCGCATATCGTGGTGGTGGCCACAACCGATACGGTTGCCGATACGGTTGAGTGGCTTAGCAGCAACCCCAAGCCCGATGTCATCTTCATGGACATCCATTTGGCCGATGGCCACGCATTTCATATTTTCGACGCCATACCGGTTACCGCTCCCGTAATATTTACCA
Organism: uncultured Acetobacteroides sp.; assembly: GCA_964292015.1. GTDB lineage: Bacteria > Bacteroidota > Bacteroidia > Bacteroidales > ZOR0009 > Acetobacteroides. The sequence continues at coordinate 921 of CAXYUU010000009.1, read as the reverse complement.
CCGCCTACGACCAGTACGCCCTCGAAGCCTTTAAGCTCAACAGCATCGAGTACCTGCTGAAGCCCATTAAGGCAGCCGACCTCACCCACGCCCTGGCCAAGCTCAACACCCTTACCAACCACGAGCTCGTAGAGCAGCTAAAGCGCCTTACCCTTAGCGCCACCGCAACCAGCAGCACAAAAATCCTCCTCATTCCGTTTAAGGATAAGCTCATTCCCCTATCCGTACACGACATCTCCTACTTCTACACCTCCAACGAGCGTGTACAGGTAGCCACATTCGATGGAAAAACCCTTCCCTTCGATAAATCGCTCGACACCATCATGGGAATGCTCGACACCACCGACTTCTACCGCGCCAACCGCCAGTTTATCGTTGCGCGCAAGGCCATAAAGGATATCGACGTATGGTTTGGCAATCGGCTATCGGTTAACCTCACCTCCAAAACACCCGAACGGGTAGTGGTAAGCAAAAATCGCGTAGCCGAATTTAAGGTGTGGCTGGGTGGAGGACGGTAGAACCAGCTAGTGTAGGAGCGGTCGGATAGGCTTATGCTCCGACAAAAATCACGTTCGTACAGCCTTGTTTGATCAGAATTTCGTAACAAGCACGGGATGCTCTCCGAGGAAAGATTCACCCTTAACCTAACTACACGGGGCTGGCAGGTGGTCAACCCACTTAATCGAAGGCTGAATATTTCGATACGTTTACTTCAGAAGGCCCCAGCCTGCTAGTCCAGATTAGGGTAAGGTACACCTCGCCCTAGCGGAGAAGATTATTTCACGAGCCATTTTCGACCATCCCCACCGTACGGGAGGGTAACGCTACTCCCATTTTGCCGTTCTCCCGATGCCGGAGAGCATACCTTTCACCATTTTGCCGTTCTTCGGACGGCCGCGAGCCCCCCTTTCACCAATTTCT
>CAXYUU010000008.1:0-26123 GCA_964292015.1 uncultured Acetobacteroides sp. | reverse complement strand
TACAGCGAACCTACTACTGGAACAAAGAACACGGCTGAAAAATTGAGTATAAACTTTACTACGGCTGCAAAATTGATTGACGACTTTGTAAGCTTGGGTATTTTGGTCGAGCTCACAGGATTTAAACGAAATCGGGTTTTTTCTTTTGAAAATTACATAAAGCTATTCAGATAATAAATGAGAATATACTCGTATTAAAAACAAATAGACCAGCTGTATTCGAACAGTTGGTCTATTTCATTATATCAGCGTGATTATTGTTGGACTAAAACTCAAGTAACACAGCTGTTAGGTTTGGCATGTACTAGTTGAATTTAAGTTTCCAATTATCGGGAGGTTTTAGTGATAATATCAGCCTTACCCTGCACCTCCATAGCCACCTTAAGCGCTACCTGGTACACGGTTTCGGGATCGATACCGCAGTCGACATGCAGCTGCTGCACCGTGCCGTGCTCGATAAACCTGTCGGGCGCACCCAGTCGGGTTATCGGAGTGGCGTATCCGCTGTCGGCCATAAACTCGAGCACCGCGCTACCAAATCCACCCTGTAGGGCTCCATCTTCGATGGTAATGATATGCTTATAGTGCTTTAATATCGTATGAAGCAGCTCCTCGTCGAGCGGTTTGGCAAAGCGCATGTCGTACAAACCTACGGCAATACCCTTTTTTGCCAAACGGGTAACGGCGGTTTGGGCTACATTTCCGGGATGACCCAGCGTTAGAAAGGCCACATCGTCGCCCTCAGCAATCACGCGCCCCTTGCCCACTTCAATCTCGGCAAATGGCTGTCGCCAGTCGTGGGTAACGCCCCTTCCGCGTGGATAGCGAATGGAGAACGGCCCCTTACCACCGAGCTGGGCGGTGTACATCATGTTGCGCAGCTCCACCTCGTCCATCGGGGCGGCAACTACCATATTGGGGATGATCCTAAAGAAGCCGATGTCGAACATGCCGTGGTGCGTTGGGCCATCCTCGCCCACAATGCCGCCACGGTCGAGGCAGAATACCACGTCGAGATTCTGTAGGGCCACATCGTGAATAACCGAATCGTAGGCACGCTGCATAAACGACGAGTAGATGTTGCAGAACGGGAGATACCCCGCAGCCGCTAATCCGGCCGAAAAGGTAACGGCATGCTGCTCGGCAATGCCCACATCGAAGGCGCGCGAGGGCATCTTCTCCATCATGATATTCAGCGAACAGCCGCTAGGCATCGCTGGGGTAATACCCAGTATCTTTGGATTTTTCTCGGCAAGCTCCACAATCGTTTCACCAAACACATCCTGGTAACGAGGGGGCGAAAGCTTCTCTACAGGAATGATTTCTCGAAGTCCGGTATCCTTGTTGAATACCCCTGGAGCATGCCACAAGGTCTGGTTGGCCTCAGCAGGCTTATACCCCTTCCCCTTTTTGGTGATTATATGCAGCAGCTTGGGCCCGGGAATATCCTTCAGGTCGTTGAGCACCTGGGTAAGACGCACCACATCGTGACCGTCTACAGGACCAAAATATCGGAAGTTGAGCGATTGGAAAAGGTTGCTCTGCTGAAGCAGGGCAGTCTTTACACCCGACTCAATTTTTTTAACGTATCGGCGGGCAACAGGCCCCAGCTTTTCGAGGTGCGAAAGCACATTCCACACATCCTTACGCAGCTTGTTGTACGACTTCGAGGTGGTGATATCGAGCAGGTACTCATTAAGCGCCCCAACGTTGGCATCGATAGCCATGTTGTTGTCGTTAAGCACAACCAGCAGGTTGGTTTTCTCCATCCCGGCGTTGTTCAGTCCCTCGAAGGCCAGGCCGGCCGTCATCGAGCCATCACCAATAATGGCCACCACCTGACGCTTCTCGTTGTTGAGCTTGGCGGCAACGGCCATGCCCAGCGCAGCCGATATGGAGGTCGACGAGTGTCCCACGCCAAAGGCGTCGTACTCGCTCTCGTCCATTTTCGGGAATCCGCTTAGCCCCTTGTACTTTCGGTTGGTGTGAAAATCTTTTCGACGCCCCGTCAACACCTTATGGGGATAGGCCTGATGGCCCACATCCCACACCAGCTTGTCGTAGGGCGTGTCGAATATGTAGTGAAGGGCAACGGTAAGCTCCACCACCCCTAATCCGGCACCAAAGTGCCCCGGGTTGGTCGAAACCTGATCGATGATAAAGTCTCTAAGCTCGTCGCAAACCTGCTCGAGCTGAATCACATCCAAACGCTTTAAATCGCTGGGTGTGTTTATATTTTCAAGTAAATTTTTCGTCTCTTCAGTCATCTGCCATTAAAGATAGATGGGGCAAAGTTAAAAATTACGAAACATAAAAACCTACATTTTATATTATTGGGTTTGAAGTTAGGATGTTTTGCCTATTTTTAACGATGTAAACCGGTGTAGAACACGGATTTTACCAATACGGTTGCTTTACCCTGATTATATACGCTATAAACGCCTGTTTTTGGCAAGTGGAGCAAGGCCTTCTGCGGGTAACACCTGCAAAAGTACGGCAACCGAAGGACGAACAAACCGTAAAGTGATTATACATAAACCATTTTTACCATGAATAGCGCACTAAAGACGCTCTCGTTAGCTACGCTGGTAGGACTCTCGCTCTTTTCTTGCGTACCTGCCAAGCAGTACAACCTTCTAAAAGACAACAATACCAAATGTGAGGAGGAGCGCAACCAGGTTCGACACGATAACGACTCGCTGAAAATTCGTGTTCGCGAGGTACTATCGGTAAACGCCATGCTCGAACGCGAAAAGGCAACCTTAATCTCCGATAGCACCAAGCGCCAAATTGCCCTTACCACCCTTAGCCAAGACTTTGCCAAGCTGCAGGATAGGTACAACGACCTGAACCTAGCCCACGAGGCAATCCTCAAAGGAACCCAATCGGAAACCCGCAAGCTGCTTGTGGAGATACAAAAGGCACAGTCGCTACTAATGCAGCGCGAGGATTCGCTGCGCACGCTCGAAGGCCAGCTCAACACCCGTAGCGGTAAGCTTACCTCGGCACAAAGCCAGGTAGACTCGCTGATGCGCAACCTCAACGATAAGAACTCGGCACTGGTTGAGCTGCAAACCATGCTTGCCAAAAAGGATTCGATAAGCAACGCCCTCCGCCTAAAGGTAAAGAACGCCCTTACCGGCTTCGACGGAAAGGGGCTTACCATCACCCAGAAAAATGGGATGGTTTACGTTTCGATGGAGGATAAGCTGCTGTTCAAATCGGGCAGCTTCGAAATAGACACCAGAGGTGCCGACGCCATTAGGGAGCTGGCCAACGTACTGGCCCAAAACACCGACATCAACATTATGGTCGAGGGGCACACCGACGACGTACCCTTTCAGGGTAGAGGCGAGCTCAAGGATAACTGGGACTTAAGCGTAAAACGGGCAACCACGGTGGTTCGCCTGCTCACCGAAAATAAGGCCATAGATCCTAAGCGAGTTACCAGCTCGGGCAAGGGTGAGTTCCTACCTATCGACATCACCAAAACCCCCGTAGCCCGTCAGAAAAATAGGCGTACCGAAATTATTCTTACGCCCAACCTCGACGAGCTGATGCAGATAATTGAGAAGAATTAAGACTATTTCATCGTAGTACCCAAGCGTGGCACAACCTGCCACGCTTTTTTTTGTTAACCACATCAATCATTCGCTACATTTGCTGATCACCATCAGTAAGCATCACCTAACAACGACCAATGAGCTGGATAAAAGACCCCAAAAATCATAAGCAACAATTTAGCGCTCTCGAACTATTTAAGTATGTGGGGCCCGGACTACTGGTTACCGTAGGATTTATCGACCCAGGCAACTGGGCATCCAACCTGGCCGCCGGTGCAACCTACGGCTACTCGCTACTTTGGATGGTAACGCTCTCCACCATTCTGCTCATCGTGCTACAGCACAACGTTGCCCACCTTGGCATTGCCACCGGCCTTTGCCTGTCGGAGGCATCGAACAAGTACTTTAAGCCCCGCACCGCTAAGGCATTTCTAACCTCGGCGATGCTTGCCTCCATCTCCACCTCCATGGCCGAAATTTTGGGAGGAGCCATTGCGCTAAACATGCTATTCTCCATCCCCATAAAGGTTGGAGCCGTACTCGTACTTGTATTTGTACTTACGATGCTCCTCACCAACAGCTACCGGGTTATTGAGCGATGGATTATTGCCTTTGTTTCCATCATCGGGCTGTCGTTTGTTTACGAGCTTTCGCTGGTAAACATCGATTGGGGTGCAGCAACCACGGCATGGGTGGTTCCTTCGTTTCCTCAAGGATCGATGGTTATCATCATGAGCGTACTGGGGGCGGTAGTTATGCCGCACAACCTCTTTCTTCACTCCGAGGTAATACAGAGCCGCCAGTGGAACCTATCGGATGAAAAGGTTATTGAAAAGCAGCTGAAGTACGAGTTTTTCGACACGCTCCTTTCCATGGTAATTGGCTGGGCTATCAACAGCGCCATGATTCTACTTGCGGCCGCCACCTTTTTTGCAGCCGGTACACAGGTTACCGAGCTGCAGCAGGCAAAAGATATGCTTATACCGCTGTTGGGCAACAACGCCAGCAACGTTTTCGCCATCGCGCTACTGTTTGCCGGAGTGGCATCGACCATCACATCGGGAATGGCCGCCGGCTCCATCTTTGCCGGAATGTACAACGAGCCGTACGACATCAAGGATTCGCACTCCAGGGTAGGCGTTGCCCTGTCGCTGGTTGCCGCTACGATTCTCATCTTTATAATTGGCGATCCGTTTAGAGGGCTGATCCTTTCGCAGATGTTCCTAAGCATGCAGCTACCGTTTACCATCTTTTTCCAAGCTAGGCTTACCTCCTCGGAAAAGGTGATGGGTAAGTACAGGAACACCACCTCTACCCGAATCATTATCTACCTACTAGGGGGCATAGTAACCGTTCACAACATCATGCTTCTGGTGAGCTTTTTCGTTTAGAAAAGCATCGGAAGTTAGCGTATAACAAACGTTCGCCTAGCCGTTAAGCAGTCAATACTTAACCGCTGGGCGAACTTTTTTTATGCGAATAGGTTAATAGCCATAAGTTGTACACGGTTGTACGATGCAGAACAACGCGGCTACCCAATGAAAAATACCAGTCCACGATTTTCATTTCGCAAAAGGGCGCTGAGCTTTAAGTTCGCCTTTCGGGGAATAGTAGGGCTCATCCGCAGCGAGCATAACGCCTGGATACACTCCGTTGCCACAGTCGTCGCCATAGTAATGGGGCTTACGCTCAGCATCAGCGTTCAGGAGTGGATTACCATCATTATCCTCATATCGTTGGTGCTAGCTGGCGAAGCGTTCAACTCGGCAATCGAAGCACTTGCCGACCATGCCTCGCCCGAAATCCATCCCCTTATAGGAAAGGCCAAGGACTATGCCGCAGGGGGAGTTCTTCTGCTGGCCGTTGGCGCTTTTACGGTAGGCTGCATCATCTTTGTCCCTAAACTTTTAGAGCTACTCACCTAATACTCCAGCTATGGAACCGGAAAAAGATTCGAACCAATCCAAAATCATGATCATAGCCCAATTCCTTTACGTATGGCTATGCATTGCATTTCCTCTCGGGCTGCTCACCCTCACCGTAGGTCCTATGCGCTGGTTTGCCGACTATGCACATCGAATATCGATGCCTGCCGACAAAGAGGCGCTATACGGTAAGCTAATTATCGTAGGGTATATCGTGATTACCCTAGCTATTGCCATTCTCATCTCTCGTGCGCTCCTTAAGCTGGGCAAAAAGAAGAAGGGAGGGATAGGGATCCTCACCATGCTGCTTATTATTTCGGTTGGCATATTCGTATTTAACCCCAAGCTGCTTATTGCCAAGCAGGCCGACGAGCACATCGAGGCGGACAACAACAACCATCTCGATAAAGCGCAGTTTACCCTTGGCGCTTACCCCGACTATAACCATCTGAAGATTTTAAAAACCGAGGGATACTCCGCCGTTATATCGTTGCTACATCCGTTGGTTGTACCTGCCGAACCCAAGTTGCTTAACGAGGAACGCCAGAATGCTAAAGATGCGGGGATAGACCTAATCGAGATCCCCATGCTGCCCTGGATTTCGGGAAACGAAGAGGCAACCAAAAAGATTCGCGAGCTGGCTAAAATGGCAAAAGGTAAATACTACGTGCACTGCTATCTTGGTAAGGATCGCGTAAACGCCTTCCGCTCGATAATTATGGACGAGAATGCGGCCTACCAAGCCAGCAAAGAGTTTGACGCCAGAACGCTGAAAGGGATAAAAATATTTGAAAGAGGCCCTATTATCGATGTTGGAAACCAGATATATCTCACCCCATACCCCACCGACGAGGAGTTTATGGGATATATCTTCAACGGAGATATTAAAACAATTGTCAATACGCTAGATCCTTCAAAAAGCAGCTACAAAGAGCTTATCGCTAAGGAAGAAAAGTACGCCAAGCAGTACGGGGTAACCTTTGTAAACCTTCCGGTTAATGACAACAGCACCTCAACCATTAGCGCATTTGCCAGCTCGGTTGGCAAGTTTGAGAAGCCAATGGTTATTCATGGTTACGACTCTAACGACCCAACTACAGCTGGCATTAAAGAAGCGCTGACTAAGATGAAGTAGACTGCTAGTATAGAATTTTATCAGAAGAGGGAGCCCGTCACACGATTGGCTCCCTCTTCTGATATTTTACCTGTGCGAATTTGGCTTAAGGCGGGTGTCGTTTACGTAAATGCACACCGTTGGCACGTTAACCAACCAACAGGGGAACCCTCGCTACCGCCGTTAATCCCCTGCCATTTTACAAGTAGCTTATCGCCAGATTTCCGGACAGCCTCACACGTCGAAGGGGCAGGCCTGCCGGACTTTAGCTTACTGCTAATGTAAAATCCCCGCGACAGTCTCCCTTTTCGTTACTGCATCACAGCTTGGGATTATCCTTGTGCCGGTTGGCATCGCGGAGGGTCTTCTTCTCCAGGTTCTTTTCCAGCGCCTGGGTAAGGTCTATCCCGGTTTGGTTGGCAATGCATATCACCACAAAGAGCACGTCGGCCAGCTCGTCGTCGAGGCGCTTGGCCTTGTCGCTCTCCTTTTCCGATTGCTCGCCGTAGCGCCGAGCCATAATACGGGCCACCTCGCCCACCTCCTCCACTAGCACGGCCAGGTTGGTCATAGGGTCGAAGTAACGAACGCCGTACTGCTTAATCCACGTATCGATACGGGCCTGAGCCTCTTCTATTGTCATTACTCCTTATTTTGGGTGTCAATAATTATGGTAACCGGTCCGTCGTTAATTAGCTCCACCTGCATGTTAGCCCCGAAGATGCCGGTGCCAACCGGCTTGCCCAAATCTTTTTCGAGCTGCACCACCAGCTGCTGGTACATGGGGATAGCCACCTCGGGCCTTGCCGCCTTGATGTACGACGGACGGTTCCCCTTTTTTGTAGAGGCATGTAGCGTAAACTGGCTCACCACAATGATGTCGCCATCCACCTCCACCACCGAACGGTTCATCACCCCTTGGTGGTCGTCGAAAATGCGCAGGCGCACAATTTTTCCGCTAAGCCACTCCACATCGTCGGAGGTGTCGGCATCCTCAATCCCAAGAAGTATAAGCATCCCCTGGCCAATGGAGGCATTTACCTGGCCATCGATAGCTACCGAAGCACGTGTTACCCGCTGAATTACCGCTCTCATCATTTTATTTTCTAGTGCCCCTAAAATTATAAAATTGATTGGTAAAGGCCGATTGCAAGGGGCAATTAGATTAAATTGATGGGAAAACGCCCCACGGTGCACCTCATCTTGCTATATTTGACGCCTCTAAACAACCACAACCATGCGAAGATTACTTGCCGCAACGGCACTACTAGTAGCCACCACCGCCATTGCCCAAACGAGCGATAGCCTTTACCACCCTAAAGATTTAACCGCCGAGATGGTATTCTCGAAAAGCATCGAAGGCCCGGCCGCCGGACCCGATGGCATCCTGTACCTGGTAAACTACCAACGGAAGGGAACCATTGGCCAAATCGACCAGCAGGGTGTCCCCTCACTCTTTGTGACGCTTCCCGAAGGCAGCACCGGCAACGGCATCCGCTTTAACCGCAACGGCGACATGCTTATTGCCGACTACACGGGTCACAACATCCTTACCATAAAGAAGGGCAGCCGACAGGTTGGCGTGTTTGCCCACAACCCAACCATGAACCAGCCCAACGACATTGCCATCACCTCAACCGACATCCTCTTTGCCAGCGACCCCTGCTGGAAGGATAGCACCGGCAACCTCTGGAGGGTATCGCCCAAGGGTGAACTTACCCTGTTGGAGTCTAAAATGGGAACCACCAACGGGGTGGAGGTTAGTCCCAAAAATAAATTTCTGTACGTAAACGAGTCGATCCAACGCCGCATCTGGCGCTACGATTTAGATAGGCAGGGCAACATCAGCAACAAAATGCTCTTTTACACCTTCCCCGACTTTGGCATGGACGGCATGCGCTGCGACGAGAAGGGCAACCTGTACGTAACCCGCCACGGCAAGGGTACCGTTGTGGTGCTATCGCCCAAAGGCAAGCTCCTTCGCGAGATAACGATGAAGGGCAAGCTGCCATCGAACATTGCCTTTGGCGGCAACGATGGCAAAACCTGCTACGTAACGCTACAGGACAGGGGCTGCGTAGAGGTGTTTAGGGGCGAATTTGCCGGACGGGAGTACTAGCTTTTGCAGAAGCCAATCCCCAACACAGGCAGCAAGGCTATCCAAATTATAAGGAATTGGCAGCTGGATTCTAGACAGCTAGAATAGGAAGGATGCTAAGCCTCTTGCTCCTGCTGGCCTTCGGCTACCGCAGGCCAGCGGCGCGAGGCAAGTATAAAGGCGATGCTGAGGTAAATCACTATTCCGGTTGGCATCTGGGCAATAACATTATTGCCGTAGCTGGCTATGGTTACCCCCACAAATCCGGAGTACATTCCCACCAGGCACGTTCGATGGTACGAGAACTTCATTCGCCAAAGAATAATGCCACATCGGATGATCAGGTACACAAACATGAGCACGTTAAGGAAGAGTCCGACAATACCCGTTTCGGCCCACACGCGTACAAAATGGCTGTCGGTGCCAAGGGTGGCCAAAAAGCTACCCGGCCTAAAACGTTGTCCCCAGTATCCTGCGCTGCCTATACCCTCGCCTATGGGCTTGTCGGCCAGGTAAACGGTGAGTATCTTTTCGCGATTCTTGCGCACCATCAGCGAGGGATCGTTGGGATCGAAGGCGGTGCGCATACGGTTTATCTGGTAGTTCGAGTTCATAATGGTGGTGTACTTCAGAAAGCCAAAGGCACCTCCGGCAAGAATGCCTCCTATCACCAGAATGGTAAACCGCTTGCTAAACAAGAGGTATACAAATACCGAAATGCCCAGCAAGAAGATGGCGCCACGCGTTCCCGAGAGCATCATCCCCCATAGATTAAGGGCAAAAAAGACAAGGTAGAGCAGCTTTTTACCACGCGATAGCGGGTATAGCAAAATGGCAAGGCTTACCATCGCGGCGTGCGCCTGAGCCGCACCAAACTGTCCAGCATCGGAGTAGTACGAAAAGGCACGAAGCTTACCAAAAAGCATGTGGGTGCTGGCAGCTCCGCCATCGAGCCACAGCTGCTCGGTATGCGATACGCCAAAAAATATTTGCTTAGCCGCCCATAACGACCCTATGGAAGATAGTACCAGCCAAACAATAAGAAACCACTCCATATCGCGCGGCTTATTGAAGGTAAGAATGCCAACAGGTATCAGAAAAAACATGTAGAACGCCAACCCTCGCGAGGCGTAGAACCACGCCTCGGCGCCTGGCGAGAGGGGGTTGGCCACCATCGCCACACAGTAAAGAAACCAGATGCCCACCACGGCAAAGGCATCGAAGGGTACAACCGACCAGTCGATCTGCTTAAAATGCTTAAAGAAAAAGCTAACAAAGACCAGCACAATAAGAATATCGATGCTCAGGCCAAAAGGCAGTACCGGGTAGTACCTACCCAAACCGCTAATGGCAAAGCTCATGGCAACAATGGTGTACACGCCCACTCGCGGATCCTGAAAAAGCCAGTAGAGGTAGGCGCCTCCAATAGGAAGCAGCACCAGCGCCATGGCACCGGTAAACCCCATAGCCTGCACCGCCATGGCCGATAGGGCAACCACCGAAAGCAGCAGCAACCACCCCTTTAGGCTGTATAGCCGTTGGGCTCCCGTGCTGCTATCGCAAAAATTGCTCATAAACAATTGCTCTTTTGGTAAGAATAAGCTTCCATCCCCCAATAAAGATTAGCTTAAACCGAAGCGGAATATGCCGTCCTAAAATTCGGTAGCCAATAAAGGCGCCAATAAAGGTGTTGATAATGGTTACCGCAGCCACGGCATAAAGAGAGTTGAATACCAGTATGGCAATAATGTCGCCAACAATATTTACGGTTGCCATGATAAACACCTTGTAGAGGTTATACTTAGGTTGACCAACGGCGTCGAGCCCAACCCCCGTAAGCCTATCGAATGGAAGGAAAAGCCCGTATAGCATGTAGAGCCGAAAAATGGGCACCGCAGCGATATACTGTGCACCTCCAAAAATCAGCACCAAGGGGTGGGCAAAAACTTCGCAAAACAGCAGTAGCGGGATAAAGAAGTAGAAGAGCATCCCCGTGTAGTTATAGTAGAGCACGCTAACCTGTGCACCTCCTTGGAGGTGCGAAGCCCTGGCCATTTTGGGATAAATTGTTGCAGCAAAGCTGCGCAACGGGATTTCGAGGAGCTCGCTAAGCTTTAACGGTATGCTATAAAGCGCAACGGCATTAATACCAAGCACAGGTAAGAGGCCTAGTATAAAGATATCGGCACTCTTAAGCAAGCTGGTGCTAATAAGCGTACCCATGCTGTACTTGCCAAAGTGAAGAAGCTTTAGCAGCGAAGCGCGCGTAGTATCTCGAATATGCCGAATTCCATCCCACCCTAATCCCATACAGATAAGCGAAGCCAACAGCTGGGAGCAAATTTGTACGATAACCGTTGTTTGCATATCGTACCGTGTGGAAAAAAAGTTGACCACAACATAGGCAAGAAAACTCCCAGAGGCTATAATCCGAACCAACAGCAGCCTATCGAAACGCTCCTTGGCCAGCATTAGGCTTATGGCATTGTTCATGGGCAGGTTGGCCAACGCCATCAGGGGATACCACTTTAAGAAAAAGTTGAAGCTCGACGATTCCATACGATGCCCCAACACCAACGCAGCTGCTAGAATAAGTAGGTTGATGGCAACGGTGACGGCAAAACCAATAAGATAGCTCGACCCGACTAGGGACTTTCGCTCCTTATCGCTCGACACCATGAGAAACTTTACTATGGAGGTACGCGTAAGTCCGAAACGAAGCATTTCGATAAAAGTCCCCCCTGCAATGAAAAGCATATACTTCCCAAAAATATCGGGGGTGTAGCTACGCGCTAGCAGGGCGAAGGAGATAAAGGATAAGCCCGCAAACACCACATTCCCAAACATGGAAAGGAAGTTGTTATTACGTAGAATCGTTTTTACAAGGCTTACCATCTAAGAGAGTATTAAAACTTATTTCGGCCAAAGAAGTTAAAGGCGAGTACCTTTTTCATCCATGCCCGAAAGCGGCTTCGCGATTTGGGTAAGCTGCCCAAGTAGTGCTCTAGTCCATCCTCCTCAACCCCATTCAGGATAATTAGCGGCTTTACTTCCGACGTTTCGACAAACATATTTAGTGCGCGCCTGTCGGCCGGTTTCCACTCGCGATTTGCCCTTACAACCAGCAAGAACAGCCCCATAGTCGCAGCCGTTTCCGACGATACGGGCGATAGTAAAATGGAGGGTAGCTCGTAAAATATCACATTGAAATGCGCATCGTGCCCTGGTAACGAGTGGTTGTGCTGATTCTTATCGTCGACAGACAACGATGTATACCCTAACTTCGTAAGAGCAGCGCATAACCGATCTATGATGGTCGATTTACCCTCGCTATCGGTGGTGCTTATAACACCCACCCGAAGAGGAGAGGTCGTTATATGGTTTGCCACATCCTGCGCCGTTATCACGGCAAGCCGCTCGGCCACCTCTTCTAACCACGCCGTATTTTTATACAGATACGGGAATATGCCCAACACCTTTTGTCGAGTTAGCTTAGCCGCTCTATCGGCGGTACGAATGGAGGAGTCGATATACTCAAACGCCAAAATAATGGCAACAATCAGGAGTAAACCACCCATAAATGCGGCAATAAGCAGCATCTTCTTTTTCGAGGCAAGTGGCTTTAGCGGGTAGTACGGCTCATCAAGCACCTTGATATTCGACGACATTTCGACATCCTGCATCCTCAGCTTAGCCATATTCAACCCATGAAGGATGGAGAGATACTGCTGCTCGTTAATCTCTATCTCGCGTTCGATACGCTTAATGGTTGCCCCTACAGGTGCCAGTGTTTGGTAAATCCCCTCAAATTCCTTAAACCGACTTTTCATCACGTCGAGCTTAGCCCGGCTGGCCTCATTAGCCACCACATAGTCGAGCCAGCTGGTAAGAATCTTATCCATGGCAATGCCTTCGACAGAGTTCTTCATGCGCATCGCCCCGGTAACCTCGTCGTTTAGCTGGTTGGTAACCCTTTCAATCTGCTTTTGGTAGCTGCTATTCTTTGCGCTAATACCGCTATTTCGGGCAGCCGAATCGCGGAAGCTTAGCAGGTTCTCAGCCTTCTTAAGGTTCAACTTGTAGAGCTCATCGCGAAAGCGTACAATGGAGTCGTTCTTTAGAAAAAGTCTATCGCGAATGTTTATTTTACTCTCCAGCTGGTTAGCTGATGCTTTAGTGGAGGCAAAGCTCATCTTTTCGCGAACATAGTCCGACTCCAGATACTCCTTTTGTTCGGCGATATAGCGGGTTTGCTCGTTGTAGTTAATCACGCTGTTGCTCTTGTAGTACTCCAGCAGCTTATCCTCGGCCTGGCGTAGCTTAACCGACACCTTATCCAGCTCCCGTTCGAAATACTTCACTACGGCATCGGTTTGAGACTGCTTGATGCGCTTGTAGTTTAAAATAAAAACCTCCGACAAAATCTTTAGCGTTTGGTAGGTAATCCCCGGATCGTTGTTTTGGTACGAAACGTTTACCAAATCGCTGTTACCAATGCGCTTTATCCCAATTTTCGAAATAGCGCTAAAGCTATAGTGCGGGTCGTTGGATGAAAGAAGGCCTACCAGGTAGTTCTCGCTGCTTGAATTTTTATAGGCTAGGAGCTTTTGGTACGATTGCTCGACACTACCTTTTACCATCAGAACCTTAACATCCCGTGGTATTGCAGCCTGCAGCTTCTTATAGTTTTGGGGCGAAATATACAGCACGTCGGGCTTTGTAAGGGTTAGGTTCTGTGCCAGAAGACGAAGGGCTACCTCTTCGCTAGTTTCTTTCGACTTTATAATGTTGATGAAGTTATCGAACTGGTTATTGGTGTTAAACATGTCCACACGAGGACTTCCCTCTACGCTACCAATGGAAAACCCAGATGCAATACCTGTGTATATCGACAATTCGGACGAGTACTCCCGTTCCTGATTGCGGGTACCCAAAAGCACCAGCAGGACAAGCACCAGCGGAACAGCCACCAGGAGCTTAATATGACGAATCAGGATCTTTATAATTGTAGCTAAATCCATTGTCTACCTCAATAAAAATTTATACCCCGAGAGCTCCTGAAGAAGCTCTAACGACAGCCGTAAATCTGCCAGGGCCAGCTGGTATTCCGTTTCGTTCTTCATGTTTGCATCGGTAATTTTCGACAGATCGGAGAGCGAAATCTTACTATCCCTGAAATCAATTTCGCCCTGCTTAACGGCAAGCGAGGATGTTTCCATAGCCCCCACTTTTATAGCCACTAAGGAGTGAGCCAGCAGGGCTTTGCTGTAGAGCTCGATAATTGCCCTTCTTAACTCCTGCACCAGCACCTCCTTTTGGTAGCTGGCCGATGAAATTTCACGCTTAGCAATAGAGATATCCTTACCCCGGCTAAAGAGATTAAAAATGGGATACTTAAAGGTTAAGCCGGTTCCGTATCGGGTTTGAACTGATGTGGTGTTAAGGTTGTTGTTGAGCCCGGTATCAAAGCTACTCGATACGACATTCGCATTATTCCCGTACTGAACGTAGGTTTCCACATTAAGATATTCGAGCCACTGCTTCCGCTTTCTTTCGAGCTGCAGCTGGCGTATGGTTATCTGCTCGTCCTGCTGCTTGAGCAAGGGTGAGTGCACCATGGTCGAATCGAGTAGCGCATCGAGCTGTGGAAGCGACCTGAACTGGGTCTCCAATTCGGAGGAGACTTTTACGGCGGGTTTTGCTTGGCTAACGGCTATCGAAGTGGTGGTAAAGTAGAGAACAACGAGTGTCAACAATGCTCTAATCATACGTTTTCTTTCTGAAAAAGGGCTGGTATGGTGAGTAGGACAATTTTTATATCGTTAAAAACCGAGTAGCTCAGCGCATACTCGTTATCGAGCGACTTGCGCTCCTCTTCGGACATGGAACCCTTGCCCCGCTTTTTGGTTTGCCAAAGTCCGGTAATCCCGGCAGGAGCCATAAACCGAAGTATCCACTCATCCGAAGTAATCATTTCGGCCTCGTAGAGGGGTAGTGGCCGATTGCCCACTATAGACATATCGCCCTTAAGGACGTTGAGCAGCTGCGGCAGCTCGTCGATGCTGGTGTTGCGGATAAACCGGCCCACTCGGGTAATACGTGGATCGTCCTTGATCTTTATAAATGTGGAGGAGTTCTTCTCGCGCCTCTTTTTCTGGTAAAAGTGCTCACAAACCTCCCCGCCATCTACAATAAGAATGGGCGAACAGGGGTGGCCTAAGCGTTTACACTCGCCACACTCCAGCTCCTCCTCTACGGTTTCCTCGGAGTTATACTGGTTAAGGTGCTTTAAGTCCTTAAGCTTTGCATCGGCACCGGTAGCCATCGATCGGAGCTTGAAAAAATCGAACACCTGATAGCCGGTACCTACCCGTTTCGAGGTGTAGTAAACCTGCCCCTTCGATTCGAGACGAATGGCCAGCATCACCATCAACAAGATTGGGGAGATGAGCAAAAGGGCCGTGCCTGCTACTAAAATGTCGAAAAGTCGCTTTACAATTGGCATCGTATACTCTGGCTGCACCAGGGTAACGCTGGAGGGAACGCCGCCCATCTTTTTCAGAAAGTGAATACGCTCCTCGATATGCTCCGGATCGAAGTTGCAGCTATACCCATCGGCCACACCCTCCTTTAACAGGCGTACGGCATCGGCACGCGAGAACGATCCGTCTACCAAAAAATAGGGGATAGCGGATGTGCCACGTGTACGAATATGCTTTGCCAGCTCCTCGCCGCTCACACCCCGAATATTCACCTCGGCAACAATAGCGCTGAGATCTTTGGATTCGTTGCTATTTAAAAATCGGTAGGCCGAAAACCCGCTATCTTCAACCACAACCTCAAAATGAGAATGGCCGATCATCCGTTGAATGGTATCCTTATGATTTCCGATATAAAGCAGCTTCATCCCCATCTGTTTTTTGCTGATTAGCTAACCAAGTTTTTAATACGTAGATAGAGCTCCTCGGGATTAAAGGGTTTTACAACATAATCTCGCGCCCCCAGCTTCAAGAACTTTATGCGCTCGGCGCTATTCTCGAGCCCCGAAAGCATTATAACGGGGATATCCTTAAAGAACCCGCTCGACTTAACCTGCTTTAAAAAGGTATCCCCATCCATATTGGGCATTTGAATATCTGCCACAATAACATCCGGAACGTTACCCTCCTGCATCCAAAGCAAAGCCTGCTGGCCATCGGCCATTACAGAAACGCTGTAGTACTTCGAGAGGTAGTGGTTTAACAGCTTCAGGATGGTAGCCTCATCGTCAATAAGTAAAACTTTCTTCATGGTGCGGAATCGGTTTTTACGTGATTTCTACTCTAAGCAAATAAGCTTTTCGGCCTCTATTTGAGGAGTAACCTGCAACACCTGCTCCTTTACGGTTTCGTAAATTGCCTCCACGCTTTCTCTTTCGGCATGTATTCGGCAAGCATTCTCCAGCAGCTCTAAATTCTTACGAATAGATTCCATCCCAAAGATCCCCACCGAGGACTTAAACTTATGGGCAACCTTTCCTACTTCCAGCGTGTTATTGTGAAGCATAAAGCCATCGAGCTGAGTAAGAAATTCGGATGTTTGATCGAGGAATGTTTGGAACATATCCAGCTCAAAATCCTTATCTCCATTCGAGTAGCTGCGGAGTTCGGTTAAATCGTAAAGCATTGCAAACTATTTTTAGGGTGAAACATGTTTTTTCAGCTGTAGGCCAACCCGTAATCGACAGGTTGCCGTTGCATGGTATATAACTTTATTCATTTTTTTAAGTTCATTTGTTCGCTCATAAATAGCCGTTAACCGGCTGGCATGCCAATATCAACAACCCCATTACCCCTAAATAAAGGCTATACTAAATATTTAGTGGAGATGTCTCACGTTAAAGTTAAAGAAGTGTAGGGGATTTCGCGCTTAAAAATAGCGTATGAACAAGATTGATTCATTTGGCTTGTTTGTAAAGAAAACCACCCCGCCCTACGGGCACCCCTCCTTGGTAAGGAGGGGAGTTTGCTCCGATTACAAATTGCACCAAGCGGCAAGCTCTCCATTTCAAATTCGCCAACCCGGCAGTAGCGTACTTTCGATGTAAGCCGCTGATGGTAACGGCAAAATTTGCACAAAGCGTACTCCCCTCCTTTTTTAAGGAGGGGTCGGCGAAGCCGGGGGAGGTTTGCCTCTTCCTAAAAACGGTTGTCAGCTTACACAACAACACCAACCACCCCGCCCTACGGGCACCACGCCTTGGTAAGGAGGGGAGTTTGCTCCGATTACAAATTGCACCAAGCGGCAAGCTCTCCATTTCAAAAGGAGGGGTCGGCCAAGCCGGGGGTGGTTCTGAATGGTAAAAACCTATCAAATCTTAAAGGCGAAATCGCTATAAAGAAGTGTGATTATATGGTAAGCTCGTGCAAAGTTTTTATACTTACGCCCATTGGAGGTTTGTGCATGCTATAACTCCGCATTAACCCCCACTAATATTTTAGCAAAGCCGTAACCATGAGACTCGACTCCCAATTTTACCGGCAAGATGTACTCGCGCTCGCGCCTCAGCTGTTGGGCAAGCAGCTGGTGAGGGTGCTCGACAACGGAACCCGGCTATCGCTTACCATTACCGAGGTGGAGGCCTACCGTGGCGAGGACGATTTAGCCTGCCATGCCCGGTTTGGTAGAACACCGCGCAATGCGATTATGTACAGCCACGGTGGCGTGGTGTACATGTTCCTAATTTATGGGATGCACTGGATGCTGAATGTGGTTACGGGAAGCCTCGACTTTCCCGAGGCGGTGCTCATACGGGGTGCAGGAACGTTCGACGGGCCGGGAAAGCTGACCAAGGGGCTTTCGCTAGAGGGGTCGTTTAATGGCGAGGACCTATGCACCTCGCCAAGGCTTTGGATAGAGGATGCTCCAGCGGTAGAGTGCTACCAAACCACGCCGCGCATTGGCATTGGCTACGCCGCCAAGCAGTGGAGGGATATTCCGTGGCGATTTACGCTGTAGCAACTAACCCCCCCTCAAGCGTTGAGCCGATGAGCTACCCTGCCTGGCCAGAGTCCGCATCTTCCGATGGCTGCACCTCTGCCTGTGTCACCTTCGCTTGCGCCTCCTCGGCCTCCTTCTTCTTCTTTGCCCTAATGGTGGCGCGGCTCTTAATGCTGGCCACAAAGGGCTCTACCACCGCATTGATCTCCGCAATAGCAGCGGCCACCTCGGCATCGTAGTCGGCCATCGAGTCGAGGTAGCGGAACACCTTGCTCAGCGTGGAGCGTAGCCGCTGGGTGGCCGCCAAGCTGGAGGTGCCTCCAGCCCTCCCGTCCCTGATCTTCATCCAGTAGGCACGGCACTCGGTGCACTCCAGCCCCATCCGCTCCACCACCTCGGTGGCGCCAATGGCGGCAACCGCCGCAGCCAGCTCGGGCGACTCGCCAACGTCGCGAACCAGCAGGCGCATGGCCTCCACCCCCACGGGTATCCCAAGCCGTCTCGGGTTCTTCCCCCTCCGTTTAATGGCCGTAAGCACGGTCTGCCCCGCTTCGCGCAGCACCTCCGACCGCCGCCGTAGGGCCGACTCCACCATCCCCCTGAGCTCGCGCGACGAGGCTACGCACAGGGCGTAGAGCGCATGCTGCTCCTTTGTCTCCAACGGGTTGGTGTCTGGCCCTACCGAGGCGTTGAACACCACCTTTGCCCCCGCGAGCAGCTCCACCAGGGCCAGCGGGATGTGGTTGCCGGGCAGCAGCACCTCCACCTTTTCGGTGACAAACATGGTTAGCGATCCAATCTCCTTCCGGTGCAGCTTCTTTAGGTTGAGCGATGTCGTACGTGCCATACGAATGGTATTGCTAGGTTTATAGGTAGCCGCGCGCGGGTCGATGACCACCAGTGGCGGCAGCACCCCCAGCTATTGTATCGGACTAGCCAACGGTGCCAAACGTAAAGATTGAAAAAAGTTTTCAATCGACAATTGCCTCCGAGCGGAAAACCATCGGCAGCTGATCCGTTTTCAGACATGCAAAGTAAAGGCACCTCGGGGTGCTATTACTTTGCAGTAGGTCAAAGTAGTAGTACCCCGAGGCATTTAACCTTTGCATAACTACAAAAGCTTAACACCCTAAGGCATTTTTATTTTACAACTAAACAAAGTGATGATACCCCAAGTCATCTTCATTATTCCTATAAACAAAATGCTAGCACCTCGGGGTGCTAGCATTTTGCACGCCTGCGAGGTAAAGGATACCCGAGTACTGCCCGTTTTGCAGCGTTGCGAAATGCGAAACAGGAGGTTGATGACCAAGGAAATTCGCGCTTAAAAATAGCGTATGAACAAGATGTAAAGAAAACGACCCCACCCTACGGGCACCTCCCGTTTCAGACGGAAGAAGTTGCTCCGATTACAAATTGCACCAAGCGGCAAGCTCTCCATTTCAAATTCGCCAACCCGGCAGTAGCGTACTTTCGATGTAAGCCGCTGATGGTAACGGCAAAATTTGCACAGGGCATACTCCCCACCTTTGTTAAAGGAGGGGTCGGCGAAGCCGGGGGTGGTTATGAATGGTAGCTAGCCCTCTAGTCAAATCGTAACCGCACTTACTTTGCGGTTGTTCCGAAACGGCATCAACCCGATAGCCACAAAAAACCCCTTCGAAGCTCGGCGGCATGAAGGGGTTATATCGTAAGCGTAAATTCGGAGCTGGTGGAGTTGCCCGTCACCCTGGTAGGTGTACCATAGGTGGCAACATCCCTACTCCATAAAGAGCTGGAGCAGCACCGAAAGCACCAGGATGGCCAGTAGCAAAGCATCGGCCAGTATAGTACGACGGGTAAAGATGAGGTAAATGCCAATGAAGTAGCTAAGCGGCAACGCCACCACCAGCATGATGTCCTTCGAAACGGTAGGTATCAGCAGGTAGGCAAGCAGGCAAATGATAACCATCGAAAAGAATACCAAGAAAACCTTGTTGGTTCGCACCTTTTGGGTGCCA
The DNA here is from genome assembly GCA_964292015.1 of uncultured Acetobacteroides sp. Classification (GTDB taxonomy): domain Bacteria; phylum Bacteroidota; class Bacteroidia; order Bacteroidales; family ZOR0009; genus Acetobacteroides. Next base: position 6,444 of record CAXYUU010000008.1, on the reverse strand, counting down.
ATCCACCCTAGTATAAAAAAGAGGGAGCTGGCAAACGAAACGGTTAGAACGGCTAAAAATCCGTAGCCAAAGAAGCTGTTCATCGTTTTAGGGATGGCGGCAATAACCTTTGTCGGATCGAACAGGAGCAAGTTATCGAGCGAGGCGGCATCGAAGTAAAGGTAGTACGTTACCAGAAAGAAAAGCGGAACAACCAACCCGGCCAGCATGGCCACCCATTCGCGCCAGCTAAAGGGGCGCATCACAAGGATGGCAAACATCATCATGAGCACAAAGGCAAGCGAGGGCAGGTAAACAATTGCGGCCAAGGCCACATAGAACGATGCTAAGAAGTACTCGGCTTCGGCATACTCCTTTCGGTAGGAGCCAATGAGGTTACTGAGCGAAAGTATCAGCAGCGGCATGGCGGTAAGCGCTGGCGAAAGGTGCTGCAGCGAGGTAAACGAAAAGGCGATGATGATATACAGCATCGCCGGAATGGTGCTTCGCTGGGGTACAAAGATGTAGCGGTTGTTGAGCCGCTGCATCATTACCAGCACCAAGATGGCAAGCAGAAAAGCCGCATAGGTGGAGATGTACGGGCTCGAAATGCTAATTCGGTTGATGAGCAGCTCTACGGGTGTTCCATATTCGAGAGTCCGAACGGGCTCCCACTCACCTATCCCCATCAGCGCCTTTGCCCATATCGCCAACGACACCAGAACAAAAACGACGTATACCTCAATGGTATCCTTTCTGAAATATTTTACCAGCATAGCTACAAGTTACAAGTCTTGACCAATATCGCGCCTAAAGTACATCTTTTCGAAAGAAATGTCGGCAATGGTACTGTACGATTTTGCCAACGCCTCGTCCTTGGTAGCGCCCAACGAGGTAACGGCCAGCACCCTGCCGCCCGAGGTAACCAGCTGGCCATCGGCTGTTGCTGTCCCCGAATGGAAGATCAGGCTATCGGATTGTGCTGGAAGGCTAATGGGAAATCCCTTGCCGTACGCTTCGGGGTAGCCACCCGACACGCAAACTACGGTAACTGCCGATTCGGCCTTTATGCCAAACGACTTGCTATCGAGCGTTCCGTTGGCAACACCATCGAACAGGTCGAGGATATCAGCATCTAAACGGGGTAGCACCACCTCGGTTTCGGGGTCGCCCATGCGAACGTTGTACTCTATTACGTTGGGTTCGCCGTTGTCGTTCATCAGCCCAATAAACACAAAGCCCTTATAGGTGATGTTGTCCTTTTGGAAGCCCAGTACGGTTGGCTCTACGATGCGGGTGCGCACCTTTTCCATAAACGCCGCATCGGCAAATGGAACGGGAGATACGGCACCCATGCCGCCGGTGTTTAGCCCGGCATCTCCCTCGCCAATACGCTTGTAGTCCTTGGCTTCGGGCAGTATTTTGTACGACTTGCCATCGGTAAGCACGAACACCGAGCACTCGATTCCCTTCAGATGCTCCTCGATTACCACGGTAGTGCCGGCAGCGCCAAACTTACCGTCGAACATCTTGGCCAGCTCGTCCTTTGCCTCCTGAATGTCGTCGATGATCAAAACCCCCTTACCGGCAGCTAGCCCATCGGCCTTAAGCACGTAGGGAGCCGTTAGCGATTCGAGAAACTGGTAGGCCTGGGCAAGCGTCTCCTTGGTGAAGGATTGGTAGGCGGCAGTTGGCACGCCGTGACGCATCATAAACGCCTTACAAAACGACTTGCTCCCCTCGAGTTCGGCGCCCAGCTTCGACGGCCCAATAACGGCGATATGCTTGGTGGCCTCGTTGTCGGCAAAGTAGTCGTAAATACCCTTTACCAGCGGATCTTCGGGCCCAACCACCATCATATCCACCCGTTCCTTTAGGCAGAAATCCTTAAGGGCATCAAAATCGGTGGCGCTGATGGCCACATTTTGACCAAGTGCAGCGGTTGCTGGATTGCCAGGTGCAATAAACAGCTGGGTAAGCTTCGGACTTTGCGCAATCTTCCAGGCAAAGGCATGCTCTCTTCCACCTGATCCCAATAAAAGAACTCTCATCGTTAAGGGGTTTATCGTTACTGCTGTACCCGACACCAACTACAGGTATCAAGATACTATATTTCGTAGCTACTCAGCACCAATAGGATCTCCACACACGATATACGTATCACGAATGTCGGACAAGCAAACAGCGTATCGGCTGCCAGTTGCAGCTGGCGTAAGCCTCTTGATACGAGTGTCGTGTGTCGTGATACCATACATAGGTGCTGAGTCGTGACTATTTTTGCTGACTTATTCGGTTACTTCTTTTTTCTACACATCGCTTTGGAGGTACAACGGGCGCAAAGCTAAGCGCTCCGAATCGACCTCCTCCAGCATCGACCTATTAGTACTCTATGCTCTTCATCTTGTACCCTTTTACATTATGGATGTAGTCGAGCACGCGGGGAAGGGCGTAGCGGAGATTTTTCTCGGCCTTGTACGAGTCGTGAAACACGATGATGGCGCCGGGGCGTACCACCTTGGTTACGTTGTTTACGCAGCCACGGCGCGAAAGCGTGCGGCTGTAGTCGCGGCTAAGGGTATCCCACATAATTATTTTGTACCGCTCCGAAAGAACTCTGGCCTGCGAAGGCTTAATTCGCCCGTATGGTGGTCGAAGCAGGGTCGACTTAATAAAGGTGTCGGCCAAGTCAATATCCTGGACGTAGCTCCCTACGCTCATGCTCCATCCCTTTTGGTGGCTGTAGCTATGGTTGCCCACCGCATGGCCATCGGCAAGAATTTGCTTAAAGGTGTCGGGGTACATCTCCACATTTTTACCCAAGCAGAAAAAGGTTGCCTTGCCATCGTACTTTCGAAGCTGCTCCAACACCCAAGGGGTAACATCGGGATTGGGGCCATCGTCGAAGGTGAGGAAAACGGCATCGGTTTCGTCGGGGAAGCTCCAGATGAAGCTGGGAAAAAGCTTGGTTATGAACTTGGGCGGTCTGAAATACATAGGCTACTTATCGTATTTGGCAATTACCCTATCGATCGTCTGGGCCACATCGGTAACCCCGAATGCCCTGGTCGATTTGGCGATATTGTTCAAGTTGTACAAAGCTAACGCTTTTTCGGTTAAGACGTAATTTTTTTGATACGCATGGAGCTTATCCGTAAAGGCCAGCAGCTGTACGTTGTCGGCGATTAGGGAGATGGCCAGCTGGCGAGCCTGTGCGGTTCGGCCCAGCTTCAGGAGCAGCTCCACCATGTCGCCCTGCCTATTTCCTAACGGAATGATATCCGCCGGAATGTTTTTAAGACAGCGATCGATAAGGGCGGCCGCTTTTGCAGCTTCGCCCATCGCCAGCAGATCGTTGGCCGTTTTGAGGAAGGCAATGCGGTAGCTGGCCACAAAACGCTTGCTGAACTCATCGTAGTAGGTCGATCGGTTTAGGTTGTCGAAGGTAAAGCCGGTTGTCAGGTAGCGGAACGAGGCCAAGGCTGCCCAACGGTTAACGCTTTGGGCGCTATCGGATGGACGAATAACCAGCTGGTAGCAAAGTCCGACCCTAGAGAGGTGGCTCTTTACCAGCTTGTAGGCACTTGGCGGAACCGTCTGCGCAAAGCTGATGGTACGGGTTTGGTAATTATTGGCAATAAGGTCGAGGTACACCAGCTGGTCTTTAGGTAGCAGCTGGTTGTGGGCAAGGTAGATGTTTGTCGTATCGGAGGAGCTTAATCCCGGTAGCAACACCTCGTTTTGCGGAAGGTAGTGCACCATCTCGCCCTTACGGAATGGCGATTCGATCCGATTATCGGGGTACTTCGACATGAGCTGGCTAACGGCAATCCGAAGGGGTACCGGCGCCATGGCCGAATCTTTACAAACCGCATACCTGAGCTCGTCGGGGATGGAGTACAGCTCGCGCCCCATAAGCACGAAGGCATCGTTGGTGTAGGTTTTTCGGGCCAGCTGCGACGGATTCCAGCTTGTTGCCAGGTAGTTGCAGTTAAACACCTTCACATCCTGCCGAACGCCCTCCACCATTTGGGCGTACCAAAGCGGGAAGGTGTCGTTGTCGCCATAGGTAATCAGCAGCGAGTTTTGGGGCTGGCTGTTCAGGTAGTTCTTGGCGTAGTTTAGGGCGATGTGGCGTCCCGAGCGATCGTGATCGTCGTAGTTTTGAGCAATCACCAGGGTGGGCACGGCCAAAAAGGCCACCGCAACCGCTGGCTGTAGCTTCGCCAGCTTTATCTTTTCTACATATTTTGCTAGGTAGAAGAAGCCGTAACCGATCCAGATGGCAAAGACGTAGAACGACCCCACGTAGGCATAGTCGCGCTCGCGTGCCTGACCGGGAACCTGGTTCAGAAAGAGCACAATGGCAATTCCGGTAAAGAAGAAGAGCAGCAGTGTGCTCAAAAAGGCATCTTCGTGCCGTTTCGACTGGTAGTACATCCCCAAAAATCCGAGCAGTAGCGGGATCAGGAAGTAGATGTTGTGCCCCTTGTTACTTTTATACGAATTGGGCAGGTCGTCCTGTGGGCCAAGTATGGCGTTATCCAGGGCCGGAATACCGCTAATCCAGTTTCCGTTAAGGATGTTGCCCTGTCCGGGTATATCGTTCTGACGGCCGGCGAAGTTCCACAGCAGATAGCGGAAGTACATCCACCACATCTGGTAGCCGGCAAAGTAGGTGAGGTTTTGGGTAAAGGTTGGCTTGGGGGCCTTCATCGCCTTTCCATCGACCGTCTTGTAGGTAACCGAATCCTCCTGAATCATGCCCCAGCTACGGTAATCCTGGATATGGTTGGGGTTATCGCTGTACATGCGGGGGAACACCGTGCAGTGCGACGCGTAGTACTCCTTCTTTTGGGTGAACCCGTGCACCTCGTAGCGGCCGTTAATTTTGGTGTAGATGGGCTTATCGTCGACAACCGCCTTAACGGGTGCCGAGTAGTACGGACCCCAGAGCAGGGGGGCTTCGCCGTACTGGTCGCGGTCGAGGTACGACTTTAGGCTAAAGATGTTGTCGACCTGATTCTGGTTCATCGGCAAATTTTGCGTGCCCCGAACCAGCACCATGGCGTAGCAGCCAAAGCCCAAGGTAAACAGTGCGGCGCTTACCGTAATGGTAAACGCTCGGGTATATCCCCGCTTAAAGGTGAACCAGATGCCAAGGCTAAAGGCCAGAGATATTAAGACAACGGCGGTAACCGTTCCCGAATTGTAGGGTAGCCCCATCCGGTTTACCATCAGCAGCTCCACGCCCGAAATCACCATCAGCAAAAGCGGTACGAAGAAGTACATCACCAGTCCAACTACGGCAGAGCTTAGGCCGATGGCCAGCACCTTTCGCCAAAACGACAGCTGGTAGCGCTTAGAGATTACCAGGTAGCTTATGGCTGGCAGAATTAGCAGGTTGAGCAAATGCACCCCGTACGACAGGCCGCACAGGTAGGCGATAAGGATCAGCCAGCGCGAGCTAACGCTACCCTGCTCGGTGGTGTACCACTTGAGGGCGGCCCAAAAGCACACCGCGGTAAAGAGCACCGAAAAGGCGTACACCTCGGCCTCGACTGCCGAAAACCAGAAGGTGTCGGTAAAGGCAAAGGTCATGGCCGCAGCAAAGGCCGCCAGCTGGGGTATCCAGCGCGACTTTATCTCGCCCTTGCTGGTGATATCAAAAAGTAGAACGATCGATTTGTACAGGAAAAGGATGGCCAGCGCGCTTACCACGCCCGAAAGGATGTTCACCATCAGCGCAACGCTCTGCCCGTTGGGGGCCATTGCGGCAAATAGCCGCCCCACCATGGCGTACAGCGGTGCTCCCGGCGAATGCCCCACCTGCAAGCCTGCCGCCGAGGCAATAAACTCGCCGCAATCCCAGAAGCTCACGGTGCGCTCGGCAGTTAAAAGGTAGACGGCTAACGAAAGGGTAAAGGTTAGAATCGAAAAAATCCGATCTACCTTTTGCTTGTACGGCATATGGTATAGATATTTTGCGTTGCGGCGCAAAGATAAACCATACAACGCAACCGCTTACCATCCTATTCGACAAATGGCAACTTTTTGCACGACGAATTGCACTAAATAGCTGTTAATTGAACCCGGAATAGGCAGCACCTACGGGTTTACCCCGTTTTTACCGTACCCTCCTCCCTCTGCAAGCACCTCCTTAACAGGGAAGATACCCCCTGGGAGGTTTTAAACCTTGCCCGGGGGTGGGCCGGCACCAAAAATGTTTTTGGAAGACTTGCCCGGGGGTGTGCAAGCACTAAAAAAACTTTTTTTGCCCTTGCCCGGGGGTGTGCAAGCATAAAAAAAAGATTTTTGGTGCTTGCACGGGGGTGGGCAAGCACCAAAAATGTTTTTTTACCTGATGAACGGGGGTGGGCAAGCTTTTCAGGTCGATATTCTACGTAAGCGGCCCAGGCCAACCTGCCGGCAGATCGAAAAAGGAGACATCTGCAGATTCCACCACCA
>CAXYUU010000007.1:0-26245 GCA_964292015.1 uncultured Acetobacteroides sp. | reverse complement strand
GACTTGCGTGCGTCAATACCCAAGCTGACAGCCACGTCAATCGACTCGTCGAACGAGTTGCGCTGGATGTCGCTGGATATGCGGATAAGCTCGCGCTGGATAAACTTTTGGGCAACAATCTTGGCGTGAAAGGAGACGTGCGCCGCCGATCCCACCTTCAGCGTTAGCTGGGTAAGGTAGTAGGGGCCGCCCACCTCGTCGAGCTCGCTGGTGCGCTTAAGCTCCTGCGATACGGTGTATATGTCAATCGGCTCGAGCCTGGAGGAGAGGCGCGATATGGCCGAGTATATTTTCTGGTTGCCCAGCTTGTAGAACGCCTCGGGCTTCAGCAGGTCCATGACGCTGATAACGGCATCCTTTTCGAGCATCATCGCACCCAGTACGGCCTCTTCGAGGTCGAGCGCCTGTGGTGGTACCTTGCCCATTTCGAGCCCGACGGTTGCTACGTCGGAAGTCAGAGGTGGTTTTTTGTTGTAGTTTCCTTTAGCCATCATTTTTCGGATAGGTTGCAAAGGTAGCTACATTTTCGAGAGCGTCGTTTGGTAAGACAAAGAGTTTACCACTAATTACCACCGGGTACCAACCGCTTTTCAACAGCGCCACCTGCGCGTTGGGGAACGGCGGCTGGCAGAGGGTGTTGCCGCAGGTTGGAGCACGGTTTGGGCTGGGTTGATCCGGTTTCGGGGGGTGAATACGCCATCGTACCGGCCGATGGCGCTGTTAACACCTGTGATTTGGGCATCGCATCGGCCAACGGACGATTTTAGGGGTGGTTTTTGGGCATCTTTACCCCGGATGGCCGTTTTGTGGGGGTGTGTGGGGGCATATTTTTTGCCGATGGGCCTGTTTTATGCTGCATTTTTTGAATATCCAGGTAGTAGGTAAAAACTGCGATGCATTTTTTCTGTACTACCGGTATATGGTAAAAATGCAGCGCATTTTTTTATTATGCTGGTGGTAGCTAAATCCTGCATGCGAAATATTTGTATTTACCGGTGGTATAAAAAAACTGCGCTGCATTTTTTGAATATTCCGGTAGGATAAAAAAACTGCAGCTGTTTTACGGTCCATCGGAGGCAATTTTGCCCATTACAGGGGTGGTAAACGGTTGCCGGAGGCTTTAGATGGGTGTTTTAGGGCTGGTAATCGGATCGTCTTACCTTGAGATGCCCATTTACAGGGTGGTAAATCCTCGAACGTGCGGAGTTTTGGCCAGTTCGGCAGGAGGATGGCCGTGCCCATCGCCAGGGTGATTAAAAAAACAGACCGCAAGGAGTGTTCCTTGCGGTCTGCGGTATGCAGTTGTGGCGAAGCGTTCTACTTCAAGCCGCGGTTCTTCAAAAGTGGTTCGAGACTAGGCTCAGCACCGCGGAAGCGCTTGTACATGGTCATGGCATCGTCGGCAGCGCCCATCGAAAGCACGTTGTCGCGGAACGATTTGGCAGTTGCTGGATCGAAAATACCCTTTTCCTTAAACAGCTCAAAGCCATCGGCATCGAGCACCTCGGCCCAGATGTAGGCGTAGTAGCCTGCCGAGTACCCACCGCCCCAAATGTGGCCAAAGTAGGTGGTACGGTAGCGTGGTGCTATCTGTGGAATAAGGCCTAGCTGGCTCATCTTCTCCTTCTCAAACTGGTTGATGTCGAGCTTCGACACGTCGGAGAGGTTGTAGTAGTACTGGTCGAGTAGCGAAGCCGCTAGGTATTCGGTGGTGGCAAAGCCTTGGTTAAACTTGCTGCTCTTGTCCATTTTGGCCACAAGTGCGGCAGGGATTACCTCGCCGGTTTTGTAGTGCTTGGCGTAAATCTTCAGCACCTCTGGCTCGAAAGCCCAATGCTCGTTAATTTGCGATGGCAGCTCCACAAAGTCGGTTGGTATGGCATTGCCCGTTCTGTAGTAGGTGGTGTTGGCCAGTAGGGCGTTTAGCGCATGTCCAAACTCGTGGAAGAGGGTTTCGGTTTCGTCCATGCTCAGCAGGGCAGGGGTGTCGCCGCTAGGCTTGGTAAAGTTGCAGGCGATAGAAACTACCGGAGTTTCGAACTTGCCGTGGATGTTGGTTTGTGGACGGAACGAGGTGCACCATGCGCCACCACCCTTGCTCTCGCGAGGGAAGAACTCCATGTACAGCACGCCCACGTGCTTACCCTTTTCGGTAACATCGTAGCTAACCACATCTTTATGGTATACCGGAACATCGGTGATTTGCTTAAACTCTAAACCGTACAGCTTGTTGGCGCAGTAGAAAATGCCCTTGGTTGCGTTTTCGAGGCTAAAGTAGGGACGAATTTGCTCCTCGTCGAGGTCGAACTTTTCCTTGCGCACCTTTTCGGTGTAGTACAGCCAGTCCCAAGCCTGAAGCTGCTCGTTCATGCCCTCTTTTTTGGCAAGCGTTTGCAGGTCGGCCAGCTCTTTTTTAGCCATGGCTACTGCTGGTTTCCAGATACCGTTGAGCAGCTTGTACACGTTGGCCGAATTCTTGGCCATGTTTACGTCGAGGATGTAGTCGGCGGTGGTGTTAAACCCAAGCAGTCTCGAGCGATCGAGGTTGTACTTAAGGATGTCCTTAATAACCGCCTTGTTGTCGTGAGCGTTGTTGTTGTTGCCACGGTTGATGTAGGCCTTGTAGATTTTCTCCCTCAAGTCGCGCTTGGAGGAGTACTGAAGGAATGGGGTGATGCTCGAGCGGTCGAGGCCAAATACCCACTTGCCGTTTAGCTTCATCTCCTTGGCGGTGGTTGCTGCACCGGCAATAACCCCTTCGGGTAGTCCGGCAAGATCCTCCTTCTTTTCGATTACGAGCTTAAAGCCGCTATTTTCGGCAAGCGCGTTATTCGAGAACTTAACGCCAAGTAGCGACAGCTTCTCGTTGATCTTGCGGAGCTGATCCTGCTTTTGGTTGTCGAGACCGGCACCTGCACGAACAAAATCCTTGTAGATGAGCTCCACCAGGCGGTTTTGCTCGGTGTTGAGCTTCAGCGTTTGGCGCTGGTCGTACACGGTTTTTACGCGCTCGAACAGCGGCTTGTTAAAGGTGATGTCGTCGGAGTGCTTCGAGAGCATTGGGGCAACTTTAGCCTCAACATTTTGCATGGCGGTATCCGAAATCACCCCTTTAAGGTTGAAGAATACGATCGAAACGCGGTTGAGCAGCGCGCCGCTCGCATCAAGGGCAACAATGGTATTTTCGAAGGTTGGGGCATCCTTGCTTTCGGCAATGGCCTTAATGTCGGCATCGTGCTGCTTAATACCCTCTGCGAAGGCAGGAAGGTAGTGCTCGGTTTTTATTTTATCGAATGGGGGAACCTGAAAAGGGGTGTTGTACTCCCCTAGAAATGGGTTTTCGGCCTGCTTTTTACTGCAAGCGCTAAAAATTACCATGGCGGCAAATGCAAAAATGGCGATTTTTTTCACGGGTTTTAAATTTTAGTTATCAGCGTAAGTCTTAATTATACGGCAAAGCTGCATAAGGAGGTAAAATTATAAAAAAAGATGGGAGATCATGTTAATGTATAAGATAATGTGGGCAGTCTTCTTTTAACTTGTTACATTTAATGAAATATTTTTGATAATGGTAAGGTTAACTATGAAATTTAGGCGGGTGGTACTTTTTACAACGGTTGGCCTTTGCCTTGTAGCGGTAAGCTCGTGCTCATCAACTAAGACGATGAAAAAGAAAGAGAAGAAAAACCACGAGGTGACAGTCATCTCCGATTGCAAAGTTAGCCCCTTCTGCTTCGAAAAGCCGATCTACAAGGTTGGCGTTGTTCTTAGCGGAGGCGGTGCCCGTGGGTTTGCCCACGTGGGGTTTTTTAAGGCCATGGAGGAGCTGGGCATTAAGGCCGATATTATTTCGGGAACCAGCGCCGGGGCAATTGCCGGGGCAATGTACTCCAGCGGCCTGTCTACCGATGCGATGTTTAGCGTGTTTAAGGATATCCGGCTGCTTCAGGTGCCGCGTCTGTTTTCGCGCACCAGCCACACGGTGGTCGATGAGGATACCATCAAGATTAAGCGCGACCGGGGAATTGTTTTTAGCGCAAGGGCGCTAGATAGGATCCTTAGGCAAACCCTACCCGATAGCACCTTCGAAAAGCTGAAGGTTCCGCTGGTGGTAAATGCCACAAACCTGGAAAAAGGGCAAAACTGCTACTTCTTTAAGGGCGATTTAATTCGACCCGTTGTGGCCTCGTGCTCGGTGCCTATGGTGTTTGGCTCGGTGCTTATAAATGGCGACCATTATGTTGATGGTGGGGTGATGCAGAACCTGGCGGTGTCGCCCATTCGGAAGGCTTGTACGTATGTTATAGCGGTACATGTCAACCCGCTCGAAGACTACTCGGAGCAGGATAAGATGCACGAATCGGAGTGGGAGCGCTCCTTAAGGTTGCTCATCCGGGTAAACATACTTGGCGATAAGGATATGGCCGATCTGTTTATCGAACCCAAGGAGCTGGTTCGCTATAAAATGACCGATACCAATCAGGGCGAGGAGATCTCCTTAATTGGCTACCGAGAGGCCAAGAAGGCGCTTCAAGATTTTATAAAGCTGCATCCCGATATAGTTAATGGGGTAGCCCAATAAAAGAATAGCCTAGCAGTACAAATCCTGCTAGGCTATTTTTAAAATGGTGAGGTTGAAAGTGTCTGGTTACTTGTTTAACCCTCTATTCTTTAAAAGGGGAAGGATGCTTGGCTCTGCACCGCGGAAACGCTTGTACATTACCATGGCATCGTCGGTGCCACCTTTCGAGAGGACGTTATCGCGGAACGACTTGGCAGTTGCCTGGTCGAAGATTCCCTTTTCGGCAAATGCTTCGAAGGCATCGGCATCAAGCACCTCGGCCCACATGTAGCTGTAGTAGCCGGCAGAGTATCCACCGCCCCAAATGTGGCCAAAGTAGGTGGTACGGTAGCGTGGTGCAATTTGTGGGATGATACCAAGGTCGTCTAACGACTTTTTCTCAAAAGCGTTAATGTCGAGGTTGGTGAAATCTTTCTGGGTGTAGTAGTTCAGGTCGAGGATTGCGGCTGAAAGGTACTCCACGGTTGCAAAACCTTGGTTAAACTTGCCGCTCTTGTCTAGCTTCTCAATTAGCTCAGCAGGAATTACCTCGCCAGTTTTGTAGTGCTTGGCGTAGAACTTAAGCACCTCGGGTTGGAATGCCCAATGCTCGTTAATCTGCGATGGTAGCTCCACGAAATCGCGAGGTACCTGGGTTGCAGCAAGTCCTTTGTAGCGTACGTTCGAAAGCAGGTTGTGCAGGCCGTGTCCAAACTCGTGGAAAAGGGTTTCTACCTCGTCGGCGTTTAGTAGGGCAGGTGCATCGGCAGTTGGAGCCGAGAAGTTACATACGATAGATACCACTGGGGTTACAAACTTACCATCGACATTCGACTGGCGACGGAAGCTGGTACACCAGGCACCAACTCGCTTGGTAGCGCGTGGGTGGCAGTCCATATATAGGATGCCAATATGCTTACCCTTTTCGGTAACCTCGAAAGCCTCGGTTTGCTCCTGGTTAGGAACGGGGATGTCGTTGATTTTCTTAAACTCTAAACCGTACAGCTTGTTGGCAACGTAGAAAATACCGTTACGAACATTCTCGAGCTTAAAGTAGGGGCGAAGCTGCTCCTCGTCGAGATCGTACTTGGCCTTACGCACCTTCTCGGCGTAGTACCACCAATCCCACGACTGAAGGGTCTGGTTCATGCCTTCGCTCTTAGCCAGCTCCTGCATATCGGATAGCTCTTTCTTTGCAACGGCAAGGGCTGGAGTCCACACCTGGGTAAGCAGCTTGTACACGTTGGCAGGGGTCTTGGCCATGCGGTCGTCGAGGATGTAGTCGGCAGTGGTTTCGAAACCAAGGATGTTGGCACGCTCTTTCGAAAGGGTAAGGATGCTTTTGATAACCTCCTTATTGTCGTTTTCGTTGTAGTTGTTGCCACGGTTGAGGTATCCCTTGTATAGGCGCTCGCGAAGATCGCGATTCTCCGAGTACTGCAGGAATGGAATCATGCTTGGCTTTTGAAGGGTGAACACCCACTTGCCTTCGAGTCCAACCTTTTTGGCATCGATAGCGGCGGCGTTAACCACGCTTTGAGGAAGCCCCTTTAGGTCGTTCTTGTTTTCGAGAACCAGCTTAAAGTTGTTGGTTTCGGCGAGGTTGTTGTCGCCAAACTTCAGCGATAGCATCGACAGCTCGCCGTTAATTTGGCGTAGTCGGGTAATCTTATCGGCCGATAGGCCAGCACCAGCGCGCTTGAATCCCTTGTAGGTATTCTCCAAGAGCATCTTTTGCTCGGTGGTAAGCTTGCTCACCGCCTTTTTATTGTTGTAAACCGCTTCAACTCGCTTAAATAGCCCTTCGTTGAAGTTGATGTCGTCGTAGTGCTTAGAGGTAAGCGGGGTGATTTGCTTGGCAAGGTCGCGCATGGCCTTATCGCCATCGGTTCCCATTACGTTGCCAAAGGTAGAGCCCACACGGTTGAGCATTTCGCCACAGTTGTCGAGCGCTACAATGGTGTTTTCGAAGGATGGTTTTTCCTTGCTGCTAGCAATGGCCGCAATTTGGGCATCATGCTGCTTAATGGCCTCCTGGTAGGCAGGAAGGTAGTGCTCAATCTTTATCTTTTGGAAATCGGGCACCTGGAACGGAGTCTTAAACTCGCTAAAGAACGGATTGTCTTGAGATTTTCCCTCAAATCCGCTTAAAAGCATGGCGATACTTGCTGCCATAATGAGAATTCTTTTCACAGTTTTGTACGGTTTTATGTAATAAAACTTGGTTGTTTACTATTCGCTTATCGCGTAGGCAAAAGAAGCGAAAAGCGTCGACTCGCCCAAGTGCTAGGAGCTAAATCGGGCATCACTTCTATAGACAGCTGTTTTGCCTAAAACTTGTTACCTAAACCTATATTTTATTTCTAGCTGAATGGCTGTTGATTTTGACGGCGTACCCGTTGGTATCGATGGTTGGAATTGTATCACGGCATACGTTTCACGACCCACGACAGCTGCCGAAGATATTTAGTATCGGCTTTGTGCCGACATTCATGCCGTTGCGGTATGGTTCCCCTTTATCTTATAGGTAGATGGTATCACGATATCCGTATCACGACACACGGCAGCTGCCGAAGGTAGTTGGGCTATATCTTTTAGTATCGACAATCATGTTACGATCCGCCAATGGCCTTCCGTACTTTGTTCGACATTGTTTCCTTCGATATTCGTGCTCAAATTCTTCTTTTTCGAGGAGGCTAGTACACCTAACTGGTCGGTTGTTGCCCTGTAAATAGGCGAATCGGCATCTGTAAGTGACGTTTTTGCGGTTGAAATATCTTTTTTATTGTTTTGTAAAGTGCAGACTACCAAGCGAAGGAAAAATATTTTTAGCAAAACGTAAAAAAAGATGTAAAAAGTTTGCAACGAATCGGAATAGACCTCTATATTTGCGGTGTACTAGTTAAGTAGAACACTAAAACAATAAGCGATGATTAATATCAAAAACTTGCAGTTTGGCTATAGCAAAAAGAGGAAACTTTTTAAGGATCTTTCTCTCGGCCTCGAAGCAGGGCACATATACGGATTGCTTGGCAAAAATGGTGCGGGCAAAACGACCCTGCTGAAAGTAATTGGGGGTATGCTTTTTCCTTCGAAGGGCGAGTGCGACGTGGTGGGGTTTTCTCCACGCAAGAGGGAGCCTAACTTTCTAAACGATATCTACTACATTCCAGAGGATATCTTTACCAACGATTCGAAGATTGGTGACTTTGTGAAGTCGAATGCCCCATTTTACCCCAAGTTCGATTTGGGAAACTTCCTGAGCTACATTAAGGAGTTCGAGATTGGGTACGACGAAAAGCTGTCGAGCCTATCGTACGGTCAAAAGAAGAAGGCCATTATCGCCTTTGGCTTGGCCACCTGCTGCTCGGTGCTTATTCTCGACGAGCCAACCAACGGTCTCGACATCCCATCGAAAAGCCAGTTTCGTCGGATTGTGGCCTCGGTGGCTACCGAAGAGCGCTGCATCATCATCTCGACCCACCAGGTGCGCGACCTCGATAACCTTATCGATACCGTAATTATCCTCGACGAGGGCGAAATTGCCATTAACGAATCGGTGGATACCATTACCGACAAGCTGGTTTTCAAAACGGTTGCAGAGGAGCTTGCCTCTACGGCCATTTACGGCGAATCGGCGTTAAAGGGATTTACAGGCGTATTCCGCAACGCTAACGGCGATGCCAGCAAGCTCGACATGGAGATTCTCTTCAACTCGGTTCTTGCCCAGAAGTCAGCTATTCAACAGGTGTTTAACAATAAATAGTCGCTACGATGAAAAACAACATATTCGATATTACTCGTTTTGGGCTTCTTGTTCGTAAGAGGTTTACCGATACCAAATCGTCGTTACTCTACGAGGTGAGCGGTGTTGCCGCCGTGCTGTGCATCATCTTTGGGTTGATGTGCCTTGGATCGAAAAACATTAGTGGCGATGCCGAAGGGGTGCTATTTGTTGCTGGGTTAATTATCATGGGGCTTGTTTATGCCGATAGAGCCTTTTCCGATACCAAAAACAGGGTTAGGGGAATGTTCTACCTTTCGACACCAGCATCAAGGCTGGAGAAGCTCCTAGTTGCCATTCTTTACACATCTATTCTTTACCCGTTAGCCTATCTTGTCATTTTTTTAGCGGTTGATGGACTCTTTTACATAATAGTAAAAAGTACAGGACTAATAACTATGGAGTCGTTGGGTGGTATCACTTTCGACGAGAAGGTATGGTCTTTAGTGCAGGTGCTACTTGTTTTTCAGGCGGTGTACATGCTGGGATCTATATGGTTTGGCAAGCGAAGCCTGCTAAAAACAACCGTTGCCATCGTGGTGTTTTACGGACTAATGGCGGTGATTGCCGGAATTATTATCCGAACTAACCTTGAGCAGCTTCAGGCATTTGGCGAAAGTACTAGAGGGATAAATGTGAGCCTTAGAGGCGAAGATTTCGTTAATGGCAATTGGATTAGAGCGGCCATCTGGCTACTTATTCCCTTCTTTTGGACTATAACTTACTTCAGGCTTTCTGAAAAGCAAATCTAAAAAATTGCAGCAATGGAATTCAACAGTACCAAATCGATATATGTCCAAATTGCCGACTACATGTGCGAAAGCATCATGATGGGCAAGTGGAAGGTTAACGAAAAGATTATCTCGATACGAGAGCTGGCCGTAGAGCTAGAGGTGAACCCCAACACCGCCATGCGCGCCTTCGATCATCTTCAAACCCGAGGCATCATCTACAACAAACGGGGTATTGGCTACTTTGTGGCAGAGGATGCGGTGAGCAAGGTGAAGAGCCTACTTAAGGATGAGTTTATCAGCGACTCGCTGCCCAGCTTCTTTAAGAGTATCTTTCAGCTCGGCATCAGCTTCGACGAGCTAAGCCTGATGTACAACGAATATAAGGTCAATCTTACTAAATAGGTAGATAGGATGAAACGAGCATGAATACAGGGATTAACCAAAGAGGATAAAACCCAAATCATGCGAGTTACATGTGACAACAACAAAAACAACTATTTCACATGAAAACAAGTAACATACTCATAGGCGCATTTGTAGCCGTATCGGTTATCGCAACAGGGATTACCGTATCAACGGTAATTGGCCGGATAGGCGACTATAAGCAGAAGGTGGAGACAGCAAAAAGCAGCCATCAGAATATGAAGAAGTACTCCCTTTCGGCCTGTCAACTGCTGAAGATAAGCGGAAACAATACGTTAACGGTTGAAGTACGCACCACCGTCTCTAGCAGTGCTAGCGTATGGGTGGAGAGCAGCTGGAAGGATTCGGTGAAGGTAGCCGATGCCAGCGGGATACTTACCATCGAATCGCTCATAAAGCAAGAGGATAGTGACGCGATGGTTGTTGTGGAGATGCCACAGCTGCAGAAGCTAACCCTACGTAACGCCCACTGTTCGATTGAGTCGTTAACGGCAAAGGCCCTCGATGTGGAGTCGTTCGGAAATTCGTATCTTATTATATTAAAGGGATCGATTGAGACGTTAAACTACGTTGGGAGGGATAACTCTACTGGATTTGCAGACGATAACTTCAATGTAAAGGCATGGAATATTAACCTAAGCGGCAATGCCAACCTCGGTGGAGTATCGCCCAACAGCAAGCTCAGCATGTCAGTTACCGAAAATGCCAACGTTAGGCTTAAAAGTAAAAGAAACTAGCTCTTTACACACACTAATCGCTAATACTAACCCCCTATGAGAGCACTTGTAACCAACCGTACCGACCGAGTAATGCTAGCCATTACGGCATTCAGCGGTGTGATGTTTCTCGCTTGTATTGGTTTGATGGCCACAAACTACAAGCCCCTGCTGGGCGAAGAGGTCATCGCCCAGGATTTGAACGCGCAGGTTTATTCGGAGCTTAAGTCGAACTTTGTGCTGGTTCGGTCGCAGATGAGCAGCATTCCTGCACAGGTAGGCGAATCGTTTGGCGCATTCAGCATCCGCCAGGCCATGGTGCCAGCCTTCGACTTGGCGGCTCCGCTACAGGGGGTGTTTAGCGCCTGTCGTAGCTTTATAAATAGCGAAAAATAGTACTGTCTCTCCTCTGATAAAAAACATGGTTGTTTTAGCATTTCAGATCAATGGTTAACGAAAAAGCTCCTCAAAAGGGAGCTTTTTCACGTTATGTCGAGATGGTTTGTACGATAAAATGGCCGATTCTTTTCCTTGCGGTCCTTTTTATTTAAAGATGTTCAGCGCCTTCGCCTAACCGTCCGATGGCTCCAACTAAGCGGTAGATAGTTCCACCTAAGCGTCCGATGGTCGCAACTAAGCGTCCGATGGTTCCTCCTAAGCGGTAGATAGCTCCTCCTAAGCGGTAGATAGCTCCAACTAAGCAGTAGATGGTCGTAACTAAGCGTCCGGTAGTTCCACCTAAGCGGTAGATAGCTCCAACTAACCGTCCGATGGTTCCTCCTAACCGGTAGATAGCTCCAGCTAACCGTCCGATGAGGGGAGTATTCACGTAACCGTGTTCACCTCTACGATTCTTTTCTTCGGAGGAGTTTCCACCGATCAGTTGGGGTTGGACGGCAAGCCCGTTAGGGCTGGTGCTACGGCTTTTGGGGTGGACTGCTCCTTTAATCAGATGACTCTACCGGTACGCCCTGCTCACCAGTGCCAAGTCGGCAAGGGCGATGGCGGTAGCGGCTTCGAGCACCACCGGCACGCGTAGGGCAATACAGGCGTCGTGGCGACCCTTAATAACCAGCTCATCCACCTCGCCCTTTTCGCGGTTGAGGGTTTGCTGGGCAATGCCGATGCTGGAGGTTGGCTTTATGGCCACCCTAAACACCAGCTCGTTTCCGTTGCTGATTCCTCCGTTTACACCTCCTGCATGGTTCGACAGGGTTTTGCCTTCGGGGGTAACGATGGCGTCGTTATGCTCGCTACCGCGCATGGCGGCGGCGGCAAAGCCCGAGCCAAACTCGATGCCCTTGGTGGCAGGAATGGCAAATACGATGTGCGAGATGGCCGACTCCACCGAGTCGAAGAACGGTTCGCCCCAGCCTACGGGTAGTCCCGTGGCGCGGCACTCCACCAGTCCGCCCAGCGAGTCGTGGGCCTCCACCACCTCGTCGATGGCTGCCTCTATGTCGGTACGGTCGCCAACTGCTACCAGCTTAGCGCTAATGGTAACGCCCGCCACCACCTTTTTGGCAATGGTTCCGGCGGCAACAATGCCTAGGGTAAGGCGCCCCGAAAAGTGCCCGCCACCTCGGTAGTCCTGAAAACCCTTATACTTCTCCTGCGCCACAAAGTCGGCATGGCCGGGGCGGGGCGAGGTAACCAGGTTCGAGTAGTCTTTCGAGATGGTGTTGGTGTTCCTAAATATGATGGTGATGGGTGCACCCGTGGTGTGTCCGTTAAATACGCCCGAGATGATTTCGGGGAGATCCTCCTCGCTGCGGGGCGTGGTGCCTTTTGCTCCGCTCTTGCGGCGGGCCAGGTCGGCCATCAGGTTGTTTTCCGATAGGGCAATGCCGGCCGGGCATCCGTCGATGTTGATTCCAACCGAGGCACCGTGCGATTCGCCGAATATGGTTACCTTAAATAGGCGTCCGAATGAGTTCATTCCTTTATAGATATTAGATATGAGACATTAGATTTTAGACATGAGATATGAGACTCAATCATGAAAATCCGATGTGTCCTTTGTGCCAACCCTTGTGCTTAATATATTATCTGTGAAAATCTGTCTCATCAGTGTAATCTGTGTTCTGATGTTATCTGTGTTCCAACACGCTTTCTAAATGTTCCCAAAACTCCGGGTACGATTTGGCCACACACTCCGGGTTGGTAATGCCAATAGGTCCCGAGGCGGTAAGGGCAAGCGTTGCTGCGGCCATGGCCATGCGGTGGTCGTTGTGCGAGTGCATGGTGCAGGGGCGTGGGGTCGATCCTTTAATGTACATCTCATCGCCCTCAATTACCACCGAGATACCCGCCTTGGCAAATTCGGTTTGAATGGCCATGGCGCGGTTGCTCTCCTTATGTATCAGGCGCGACACGCCCTTTAGCAGCGTGGTTCCGCTACAGGCGGCAGCCAGTACGGCAAGTGGGGGGAAGAGGTCGGGACAGTTGGTGGCATCGAACGCGAATGCGTTGAGCGTCGATTTTGCCACCTCGAAGTAGCCGTTGCCTTCGGATATTACGCCTCCGGCCAGCTGTATTGCGGTAACAATTGCCCTGTCGGCCTGTGTGGAGCGCGACGATATATTTTGTACGCGAAGGTTGCCTGCAACTACCCCAGCAACAAGGAAGAAGGCGGCGCCGCTCCAGTCGCCCTCGGCGCGTAGCTCGAAGGGGTGGTAGGGCTGGTTGGCCTTAACGCTGAACTGCTGGTAGTCGGTATTCTTTACCTCTACACCAAACTGGCGCATCACCTCTATGGTCATGTCGATGTAGGGTTGGCTTTTGAGGTTGGTAACGTTGAGGGTTACCTCGTGCTGGGCAAGCGGAGCGGCCATGAGCAGTCCGGTAAGTATTTGTGAACTCATCGATCCGTCGATGGTGGCGTTGCCGCCCGTCATGGGACCCTGCACGGTAATGGGGAGTAGCCCGTTGGTGGTTTGGCATGTTGCCCCCAGCTGGTTGATGGCCTCCTCCAATCCGCCCATAGGGCGAGTGGTAAGCGAGCCGTGACCGGTGAGGGTTTGCGCGGTATCGAGCGTTGCTACGATGGGGGTAAACATGCGGATGCTTAAGCCCGCCTCGCCGCACGACAGCTGCTTGGTGCTTGGGCGAAAATCGCCGGTGATGGTCCACCTGTCGGCCTCCTGCACCACCGTTGCGCCTAGCTGCATGGCCATGTTGGGCGCCGCTAGGCAGTCGTTGCAGGTGCTGGGGTTATGGATGATGGAGGTGCCATGTGACAGCATGGCCGCCGCCACCGCACGCTGCACCACGCTTTTCGATGCGGGGATGTGAACGGTTCCCTTAACCTCCGAAGGCCTTACTTCTTTCATATTGGTAAATTTCTTCAACCTCGTCGGTGTCTAACGTGGGGGTGTAAATCACCAGGTCGGGTAGGTGTATGTTTATGATGTTTTCGGCTTGCGATTTGGGCACAGCCCACAACTCGTTGTTGAGCTGCTGCGCTTCGGCCACGTTACAAATGGCAACCACCTTGACGCTGGTGCTGATGGGTTGCCTCAGCGCCTGACTCATCACCTCTACTGATGGCGCTGTGCCAAGGATATGCTGGTGCGACATCACCGCCTGATGCAGCAGCCACAGGCTGGCATCGACAATGGGGTTGCCGCCCTTGATGGCCATGGCCACCAGCTCCGATGCGTGGTAGTTGGCATCGAACACCCAAAGCCCCTTGGGCAGATGGCTGATGGGAACCTCGGCCGAGGAGGTGAGCGTCGAAACGAAGAGCTCGGCCCCTGCGATGAGTGAGGGTAGCTCCTCGATGAGCCCCATCTTGCAGCCCAGCTTGCGCGATACCACTACGGTTTTAGATACGGTTCGGTTTACCACCGTAACGTCGGCTCCCTCCTTTACGAGGCCGTAGGCAACCGCCTTGCCGGCTCCTCCCAAACCTAGCAGCACCACCTTAAGCCCGTTTAGCGATAGGCCGCTTTGCCTAATGGCCTCCGTAGCGCCGTACCAGTCGGTGTTGTAGGCCTTCAGGTGGCCGTTGGTATTGGTTAGCGTGTTGGCGCTGCCGGTAAGGGTAACCTCGTCTGATAGCTCATCAACAAAGGGGATGACATCCTCCTTAAAGGGCGCGGTGATGTTGGCTCCCGAGAGGTTCAGCAGGCGTGTTGCCTCGGCAATATCTTGGCCCGACTGGATACAAATGCGCGTGTAGAATCCGGCATCGCCCAGCAGCGCGTTAAACATCAGCGGGCTTTTGCTATGCAGGATGGGGTTGCCAAAAACGGCTAGCAGCTTACGGTTCATACCTTACTATTTTGTAGATGGTTTCCATTTCGGTATCGGTGAGCTGCCCGGGCGCGGTGGCGGCTCCCTGCGGAGCGGCAAAGGTAAAGGGTGCGCCCAGTAGCGGAATGGCGATGCGGGTAACCCGTCCGACCTCGCCCATGGCCAGCGCCACCAGCGGTTTGATAGGGTCTTCGTATAGCGAAAGGATGCGCGCGGCATCGGCGGAGGTGTGGGCAAGGGTGGCGATCTTTACAATGTCGGCACCATCGGCCAACATCTGGCTTATGGTGGCGTGCAGCGTTGCCCGGCTGGGCGTTTCGACATAGTTATGGTACGACACAATTACCCGGCAGCCTCTGGCATGGGCGGCTTCTACCATCGTCTTTTTAAAGGATGATGGTGACTCCACCTCGATGTCGATGTAGGCCGCACCGCTTTCGATGGCCGTTAGCAGGAGCTGCTGCTGGGCCTCAATGCCCATGGTGTCGGGGCGGCAGGTGGCAATGAGGTTGGGGTGCGAGCCGAATACCTGCGCCACCTGGGTGCTGGTGAGCTTCAACAGGTCGATGCGGATTTCGGCAAGCGGGGTGGTCTTTAACCTTTCGAGCAGGTCGCTCAGCGTGATGCTTCCGAAGCTGATGCAGATCATAGCGCGGCCTCCATTTTATTGTAGTGATCCAGTATTTGGGCAATGGTTAGCGGTTCGACCCGTGTTTGGCCAATGCCATTCATGAGCACGAAGTGGATTACGGCCTGCTCCTTTTTCTTATCCTTTAGCAGGTAGGTAAAGGCCCTATCCCTATCGTACGATGCGGTAGTAGGCAGCTGCAGCTTTTGGAGTAGCGCCTCAATGCGTTGCACGTCGGCGGCAGCCATCATCTCGCGCTGGTGCGAGAGGTGTGCAGCAAACATCATCCCAATACTTACCGCTTCGCCGTGGAGCAGGTGGGTGAGCTTTTCGACGGCATGTCCCCAGGTGTGACCCAAGTTGAGCTTGCGGCGTTCGCCCCTTTCGCGCTCATCCATCGAAACAATACGGGCCTTTATGCGCACCGAGTTTTCGACCACCCGGTTGATGGTTTCGGGGTCGCGGGCCAGCAGCCTGTCGCTGTTCTGCTCGATGTAGGCAAACATGTTGGCATCGGCAATGAGGGTGTGCTTTACCACTTCAGCCAGGCCGCTGCGGAAGTCGCGCTCGTCTAGTGTAGCCAGCAGCTCGGGATCGCAGATCACGAACTCGGGCTGGTTAAAGGTGCCCACAATGTTCTTGTACCCGTCGAGGTTGACCCCGTTTTTACCGCCCACGCTGGCATCGACCTGCGACAGTAGGGTGGTGGATACGAAGCCGAAGCGGATGCCGCGCATAAAGGTGGAGGCCACGTAGGCCGCCACGTCGCACGCAAGGCCGCCGCCCACGGCAAGGATAAACGAGCTGCGGTCGGCATCGTGGTTAAGCAGCCAGCGGTAGATCTGCTCGACGGTTTGCATCGTTTTATGCTCCTCGCCCTGCCCGATGGTAAAGGTTGGGTAGCTGTCGAAGTGCTCTCCGTAAAGGCTTTTGACCCTGTCGTCGGTAATCACAAATACGCCCGAGGTGGGCAGGTATTTGCCCAAATTCCGGATGGATTCGCCCACAAGTATCGACGAATCGGCCGCTGTACCTTCAATTTTTACCTCTACCATGGGATGCTATATATCGCGGGTTATGTTTATCTGATGGTTGATGGACTCCTCGTGGATGGACTGGAACAGCTCCGAAATAAACTTGTCGCTCAAGCCCTTTCCCTCGCCCTTCTTGATCATGGTGTTGATGATGTCGCTCCAGCGGGCCGACTGCAGGATGCTGATGCTGTTCTCCTTTTTGCAAAGGCCAATCTTTTCGGCAATTTTCATTCTTGCCTCAAGGATGTTGAGCAGCTGGTCGTCGTACATGTCGATCTGCGAACGAAGCTCATCCAAGGTACGAATAAATTTTTCATCGCTGGTGTGCTCGCTCTTCATCTTTAACCCGCTAAGGATTTCGCCCAGGCGGGCAGGGGTAACCTGCTGCTTGGCATCGCTCCAGGCGGCATCGGGGTTGCAGTGCGACTCGATCATCAGTCCATCGAGGTTAAAGTCCATAGCGCGCTGGGCAATCTCGGCAATCATGGTGCGGTTGCCACAGATGTGGCTCGGATCGCCAATGATGGGCAGGTTGGGGTGAAGGCGCTTTAGCTCGATGGGCACCTGCCAGTGTGGGGTGTTGCGCAGGTCGCTCTTGCCCCAGGTGGAGAAGCCGCGGTGGATGGCGCCCAGCTTGCGGATGCCTGCCGCGTAAATACGGGCGATACCGCCATCCCACAGTTCGAGGTCGGGGCTTAGCGGGTTTTTTACCAGCACGGGGATGTCGATCCCCTGAAGCGCTTCGGCAATTTCCTGCATGGCAAAGGGGTTGGCCGTGGTGCGGGCGCCAATCCAGATGAGGTCGACCCCATACTTAATGGCCTCGAACACGTGCTTCACCGATCCTACCTCGGTAGCCACGGGCATGCCGGTCTCCTTCTTTACCTCGCGAAGCCAGTCGAGGCCGATGCTGCCCACCCCCTCGAAGTTGTTGGGGAAGGTGCGGGGTTTCCAAATTCCGGCGCGGAAGATGTCTACCTGCCCCAGCGCCTTAATCTCCCTGGCGGTTTGCATTAGCTGCTCGGGGCTCTCGGCGCTGCATGGGCCCGAGATAATTAGCGGTCTGCTGATTCCGGGGAACCACTCGTTCATTGGGATCAAATCCTTCAACGTATTTTCTGTCATGGTATGCTATTTTTTTCTGTTTTTACTCTTTTTGCTCCCTTTGGGGGATGATCTTTTGGACCGTTAGGCAATCTTGCTGCCGTTACTAAGTGGTGGCTCTGCCTACGTTTTTACCCTCTCGACTTCCGGCCGCATGTTGTAGGCCAGAGGTCTGTCGTACCCGGGTGTATAGAGGATGCTACACTTCAGCGTTAGCTTCCGGTGGCGGTTCCTCAAGTCCGGTCGGCTGCTCCTCACTAGCCGGTGGCTCTTCCTCATGGCCGGTTGGCTCTTCCTCAAGTCCCGGTAGCCTTTCCTCAAGGTCGGTTGGCGGTTCCTCAACAGCCGGTGGCTCTTCCTCAATACCCGTTGGCAACTCCTCAACAGCGGGTGGCCTTTCCTCAGGTCTGGTGCTAAGGGGTGGCTCTGCCTGTGCTATCCCCTCGTCCTCCGGCTGCATGTTATAGGCCAGAGGCCTGCTGTACCCTAGTGTAGCGAGGTCGCAATACTCAGCATCAGCTTCGAATTCATTCTTCTTTTAACTTCTCTTCTCCAGCACCTCCCGAATCCGGTTTGCCTCGCGCATCAGCTCCTTAAGTCCCTGCTCGTCGCGGTTTACGATGCACCTCTTAAACTGGTTGAGGTTGTCGATGTAGCTGTCGAGCGCTTCGAGCAGGTGCTCCGAATTTTCGAGCATGATGGGCGCCCACATCTCGGGCGAGCTCTTGGCCAGCCTAACCGTTGAGGCAAAGCCGCTGCCGGCCATGTCGAAGATCGACCGTTCGTCCTTTTCGATACCCAGCACCGTTAGCCCAAGGGTAAACGAAGATAGGTGCGAAATGTGCGACACGTAGGCCAGATGCTTGTCGTGGTCGTCCGAATCGATGCGTTTGAGCTCCATGCCCAACTCCACCAGCAGGTCTTCGACCAGCTGAACAGCATCGGGGGCACTCCTCTCGCGATCGCAAATGATGCCCAGCTTTCGGTAGAAAAGCCCGCGCTGCGCAGCCGATGGGCCGCTGTACTCGGTTCCTGCAATGGGATGGGCGGCAACAAATCGTTCGCGTCGTGGGTGGTTGAGCAGTGCGGTGCAAATACCTTTTTTTGTCGATCCAACATCAAAGATAACGCCATTTGCGGGAAGATGGTTCAGCGCCTCCGCAATAACCGCTGGTGCGGCTCCAACCGGCACGGCCACCACCACAACATCCGACTGGACAACGGCCTGATCGAGGGCAAGGCACTGCTCCACCAGACCCAAGTCCATTGCCTCGCGCTGGTGAAAGGGGTTGTCGTCGACCCCCAGCATTCGGTGCCCCATTGCCTTAAAGTCGAGGGCCATCGAGCCGCCAATTAGGCCAAGTCCTATAATGGTAATATTCATTTTTAACTTTTTTAGTTGATGCAGGTATCACGTATCACGATTCCGATTTTCGTTTCCCATCTCATGTCTTCCTGTTTAAAAGTATCCCTCTGCACCACTAGCCTTCTAGCTTAAACGTGCTAAGTATATCGGCTGCCTCCCTTAGCGTTTGCTCGTCGGCACATAGCGAGATGCGCAGGAAGCGGCTTCCGTTAGAACCAAATACCGTTCCCGGGGTGATGAAAACGCCCTTTTGGTAGAGTATCCGGTCGGCCATCGCCTCGGCATTGGCCACGCTGTCGGGGATCTTTATCCATAGAAATATGCCTGAGTGCTCTTTGGGCAGCTGGCAACCAATTTTTAGTGCAATGTCTTCAGCCAGCTTCAGCCTTTTGGCGTACTGGGCGTTGAGGCTGTCGAACCAATCCTGATGGGACTCCAGCGCGGCCACCGCTGCCATTTGTATGGGCAGGGCCATTCCCGAGTCCAT
Organism: uncultured Acetobacteroides sp.; assembly: GCA_964292015.1. Classification (GTDB taxonomy): domain Bacteria; phylum Bacteroidota; class Bacteroidia; order Bacteroidales; family ZOR0009; genus Acetobacteroides. The sequence continues at coordinate 7,151 of CAXYUU010000007.1, read as the reverse complement.
GTTGCTCTTAAAGGTGAGCACCGCGCTCAGGTGTTCGGCGCTGCCGGCCAGCATTCCCACGCGCCATCCGGCCATGTTGTGCGATTTGCTCATCGAGTTAAGCTCCAGTGCCACCTCCATTGCCCCTTCAACTGCCATCAAACTCTTAGGTTCCTTGTTGAGGATAAAGCTGTAGGGGTTGTCGTGGCAGATGAGGATCTGGTGCTTTCGTCCGAATGCAACCAGCTGCTCGAACAGGGCGTCGGTGGCCTTGGCGCCGGTGGGCATGTGGGGGTAGTTTACCCACATCAGCTTCACCTTCGAGAGGTCTCGCTGCTCAATCTCCTCGAAGTTGGGGTAAAACCCATTTTCTTCGGTGAGGTTGTACGCTATGGCTATGCCTCCAGCCAGCTTGGTTGCCGAGGAGTAGGTGGGGTAGCCGGGGTTGGGAACCAACACCTCGTCGCCCTCGTCCAAAAAGGCCATCGAGATGTGCATGATGCCCTCCTTCGAGCCCGTTAGGGGCAGTATCTCGTTGGTCGGATTGAGCGGCACGCCGTAATATCGAAGGTAGAAGTTGGCAAATGCCTGGCGTAGGGCAGGGGTTCCGATGTAGCTTTGGTAGCCGTGAACGCCCACTTGGTGACTAGTGCCACATACGCCATCGACCATCGCCTCCGAAGGCGGCAGATCGGGATTTCCAATGCCCAGGTTGATGACCTTAGTGCCGTTAGCCCTCATTTGGTCGATCTCCTTGAACTTCTTCGAAAAGTAGTATTCGGCTACTTTTCCAATTCTACTTGATGATTTTACGTGCATCGTGCTGCTATTTCTGGGTTAAACTATTTCCGATCCAGCTTGGTACTCGCCCAGCACCTTGAAGCTGGTGGCGGTTTCGTTGAGCGTTTTTACTGCTTCGAGGTACTGCATGTAGCTGTCGTAGCAGAGGTCGGCATGGAATACGTACTCCCACTTAGCGCCAACCTTGGGAAGCGAGTGTAGCATGGTGAGGTTTACCCCACACTCGGCAATGTCCCGAAGAATGGCGGCCAACGCACCCGGCTCGTGCTTTGCCGAAAAGCAGATGCTGGCCTTGTCGGAGGTGGTGTTGTGCACCTTTCCGTTCTTTTTGGTGAGGATCAGGAAGCGGGTGTAGTTCTCCTTGTTCGACTCAATTTCGGGAGCCAATATTTGGAGCCCAAACAGCTCTGCTGCCAGCGACGAGCCAATTGCCGCTTTTCCCGTAAGGTTGCCTTCGGCTATTTTGCGTGCGCTAAGCGCCGTGTCGTCCGATTCTACCACCCTCCAGCTGGGGTGATCGCCCAAAAAGTCGGTGCACTGCTGTATGGCCATTGGGTGCGACTCCACCTCGGTGATGCTCTCCAACGTTTCGCCCGGTAGCGCCAGCAGGTTCTGCATAATTCGCAGGTAAACCTCCCCGACAATTTGCAGCTGTGAGTTTCGAAGCAGCGAGTAGTTGGGAAGTATTCCCCCGGCAACCGAATTTTCGATGGCCATTAGTGCGGCATCTGCCTTGCCCGATTCTGTTGCCGCCACGAGCTCCCGAAAGGTTAGGCACTCCACCGCAATGATGTCGCTGCCGAGCGTTTCGCGGGCCGCAATTTCGTGAAATGCCCCTCTGACGCCCTGTATGGCCACTCGTAGTGGCGATTCGTACTCTAGTATCATCTGCTTTTTCGTTTTAGTCGGATACAAAAAAAGGCCCCACGCTTGTGGGACCTCTATGTTTGCTGTTACCTTATCGGTTTAGTACGCACATAAAAGTCCCCGCTCTTTCCAGTAATAGAAAAAGAAGAAGTATAAAGCGCTAAACAGCGAACGTGATTGCTCCTGCTGCTTAATCTTTATTTCATTCATGTCGTGTACTTTTTTCATTTGGTATATGGTAAAAAAAAAGCCCCATTACTGGGGCTTGCTCTATTTTCGTGTTGTTACTTTCGCACAATAGACAAACCCACCCTTTTGTTGAAAAAGAAGTAATAAAAAAAGTATGTCCAGCTGCCTAATTGTTGAGCCTTGTTCATTTCTTGTTTTGTTTGTCGCCTGCAATATTAGCCGATTATTGACGAATATGTTTTTTTGCCCTTTTTTTATAGCTGTATTTAACGAAGTGTTGATGCGGCAGGTGTCTTGTGCAAAGAGTTGAACCGTGCAAAAAACAGGGGGAATTACCATCTCTTTTTTTGCAAATAAAGCTGGATTAAGTTTCGACTTGTTGAGTGTATACCTGCTACAATTCGTACCTGTTGCCTTACTTTCCAAAGTACCGGTTGGTTGAAAATGCAACAGGACTAGCAAAGCCAGTCCTGTTGATGTATGTTAACGATAGGTATAAGTCGATGGCCTAAAAGAAAATTTCGGCAAATATATCGTTGTTAGGAATTCCCTGAGAGCGTAAGATGGCGTGAACATCGTCTATCATAAGGTTGTTGCCGCAGAGGTAGCAAAGCGTGCCTGGTTCAACAGGATTGGCCTTTAGGTAGTCAGTTACCCTTCCTTTAAAGGTGCCCGAGCTGTCGCGCGAGGTGCAGGATATGTACTTACCTTTAGGATACTCATTCATCTCATAGCGATCCTCGCCATGTCGAACACCGTGTACTAGCTGGTAGTCCATTGCCGGAAACGACTTGATGAAGCTGTGAAATGGCGAGATCCCCGTTCCTGATGCAATAAACAGGAATTTGCGCGATGCCGCATCGGCTGGTTTTACCCTAAAGTGCCCCCATGGCCCTTCCACAAGCACCTTGTCGCTAGTCTTGAGGTTGTGAAGCGCTACCGAAACACTCCCGTTATCCACCTCCTTAATCAGAAAATCGAGCGTGTCGCTGTTTTCTCCGCTGTAAATGGAGTAGTGGCGCGATTGAATGTCGCCTGGCACATTTAGCGCAACGTATTGTCCGCTACGGAATATACGGTCCTTTTTGTCGAGTCGTAAAATGTACGTAGCATTAGGCAACTCGTCTACCCTAACAACTTTATGCAGCTGTTCAATCTCCTCCACTCGAATTCTCTGAGCTTCGCTAATCTGTTTTCCAATTTGCATTGCGTCTATCGTATTGCTTAATAGTAGTAATGGTTGTTTCTTGTTCTTCTTAGTCTTGCAGCCACAACTTTTTTCTGCTACGTCAACGTCTTCAGCCGACTTCGACTTGCATCCACATTTACCCATAGTCGATATTGATTTTCCTTTGTTTTCAATTTGTGACGGGAAAACATCGAAATGCTTCTATTGTTTTGTATTTAGCTCTATAAAAGGAAAGTGGGCTACTCAATTTCTTGGAGCCCACTCTTTTTTTACGTTTTGTTTAGCTTGGTAAGTAGCTTTTGAGGAAGCTTATGCAGCTGGCGAATGTGCAGGGATCCCCCAATAAGTACAAGTCCGAGCGATATAAATGCCCACGAGGTTAGCAGTACAATGCTTGCAATTCCAGCAACTGGGTTGACGATGATTAGCAAACCGAGTATTCCAATGATTATGAAGATGGAAAGCATCCACCACCAAACCTTAACGCCGTACTCCTTGATGTCTATGGAAAAGCTTATGCCGTTTATCCCTTTAAAAATAAGCCATAAGCCAACGAAATAGGGAAGGAGTTCTGCCGAGATAATGGTTCGCGATATTAGCACAAGCCCTACGATTAGGTCGAATGTACCATTCGAAAGGTACCACCCCCAGCCAACCAGTAGCTTCCGATTGCTAATGGAGTAGTAGACTTGAGCGGCACCTGCACCGAGTAGGATTGTTGCAAAAAGCTGGTAGAGCGAAAAGTAGGATGCTTCTGGTGTTTGTAGAGTTTCAACTCCGGCTGCAATAAAAACTACGCCGATAATTAGGTTTATCCACCAGTTTTTGACGGCTTTTGCCAGCTGTTTCTCGGGTCGTAATCTCATAGTAAGTTGTTTTGATTTGTATTTTGCCTGATGTTAACGTGTATTGAACATGCTGTTACCCTTCCACAACAATGTTTTTATCGGAGTTGTTTTAATTCGCCGTTGTTTTAAGAGTTGTTCCCAATAAAATGGTAATATTTGGGGCGTAAAATGTGATGTTACTAGTCTGAAGCAAAAAAGGTTTATATGAATGAATTTGACGTAAGAGCGACGGAGTGGGATACCCCCCAAAGGGTAACGTTGGCACAGAGGATGGTAGACGAGATTTCTGAAAAGGTGGACTTAAATGCCTCTATGGACGTAATGGAATACGGTTGTGGAACGGGTTTGGTGGGATTACAACTTCTCGAAAAGGTAAAGTCGGTGACTTTCTTAGACACCTCTTCGGGAATGCTTAATATTCTTGCCTCGAAAATAGGACAAAAAGAGCTACAACATGCGCATGTTTATAATGTAGACCTGTCTGTTGACGTGGAGTTTACAGGTGAGTATGATCTGATCGTAACTTCCATGACGCTTCATCATATTGTCGATAGCAGAGCGATAGTTCGTCGTTTTGCGGGGTTGCTTAAGCCTGGGGGGCAGCTGGCAATTATCGACTTGGTTTCAGAGGATGGATCTTTCCATGGAGACAACTTTGATGGTCATAACGGATTTGATGTTGAACGGCTGTGCGCGATGTTTAGAGAAGAAGATCTTCGAGTCGTTAGCACGGGTAAGTTTGTGGAGGTAAAGCGTGATAATGGACGTTCCTACCCCTTGTTTATTATAGTGGGGCAAAAGTAGCTACCGGCAGTATTTCGAAAATGTTTGCATTACGCTTTCGACGTATGATTTTGAGACGGGAATGTCTTGGGCGTTGGTGATGTCTAGTTCCAGCTTAAGACCATCCTTGTCTTTTCTTATGATTCGTACCATCTCGAAATTAACCATATACGACCGATGACAGCGTAGAATCTCGGTGTTGCTAAACATCTCTTCTAGGCGTATCAACGTGTTCCTTAGCATGTACTTCGATATCTTTCCCTTGTTGGAGTAGTAGATGTTGACGTAGTTGTCGGCCGCTTCAATGTAAATAAGATTTGCGGCTTTAAGCGACAGCCGTAATATGCCTTTTTCATCGTGTAGGGCTACCATTTTGGTGGTGTCAAACGATGTTTCTCCATGAATAAGTGCTTCGAGCTTATCTTTATATTCCTTCCACGAGAAGTATAGCCAAAGTACCGAGTAGGGAAGTAGGATTATTAATGCGGTGTTTTGGATCGAAACCTTAATTAAGTCGGTGAACTCTCTTTTTTCATGAAGGATTACTGCTTCGTAAAGGGTGTAAAAGAGAGCCATTAGAATTATTTCGGCCAAAACCCATATTAGATACTGCCATATTTCAAGCGTTCTTCTTTTGCACAGCTGGTACATCAGTACACGGCTTAGAACAACCACCAGTACGCCAGTTAGTATAACGAGGCTAGAGTAAAAAAACAGCTGCAAACGGGTTACGTTGTACCACGTTTCAACTCCAAAGGGAGCGTATATGTTGATGAAGATAAGCGCAAATGCAGAGGTGAAGAGTATTAGTCGCATAATATTCCCCTTGTTGGTGATGTATCCTGGTATCTCTTTGCGTAAATCCACTATCATAGGTGCTCATCTAGATATAGAGCAAATGTACTTTTTCTCCTCATTAATTACAAAAATGTCATCTGAAGCTGTTGGTAATATCTGATTTTCGCCCCTTATATCTCGATTACACCCCTATTATTTTGTTTTTACCCCATCAGGTTGGCGTCAAACCCTTAAAGTTGACTAGTGAGTATAAATGGGCTTACTTTGCAGGTAATAATTTAATCGTCAGTATTATGGGGTATACAAGCGTACTAGATAAATTCAAGGAAATAGACATTTCAATCAATACTACGGTAGATTTTGGGAATTCTGATTTGAAAATTCGTACCCTAAACTTCCATTCTACCATGGTTGATCGGTTCCGTTTGCCCAATCATCCTGATGTTATCCCTAAATCTCATAATGAGGATGATATTTTACTCGATGCTGACGATATAAATTCAAACTTCACCTATCCAATATTTCTTCCTCATGGGGAGAAAAAGTATGATAAGGTAATTATACTACTACACGGTTTGAATGAGCGAAGCTGGATGAAGTATACGCCTTGGGCGTACGATTTGGCCAATTCGACAAATAGTGCGGTTATTTTGTTTCCTATATCATACCATATAAATAGAGCCCCAAAAGAATGGGCCGATCCTCGTACTATGATGTCTGTTCTTAATAATCGAAATGTGACATTTGGCAAGAGTAGCAATGCTTCGTTTGTAAATATTGCGCTTAGTGAACGGTTAATATCAGATCCGTTGAGGTTTTTTACTTCAGGTTATCAGAGTGCAAACGATTTGGCCTGTCTTGTCGGACAAATTAGGGAAGGTAAGGTTGCCTACCTAAATAAGGATGCTCATGTAGATTTTTTCGCCTATTCAATTGGAGCGTTTTTATCGCAAATTCTTTTCATAGCTAATCCTAATGGCATTGTTTCAAATTCAAGACTTTTCATGTTTTGTGGAGGCGCTTTCTTTAATGAAATGAATGGCGTTTCGAAGATGATAATGGACGAAACTGCTTTTACTAAGATTTTTAGCTACTATAATGATGAGTTTGAAAAGGAGTCAGCTCGTCAGACGAGCCTAGGCCAGTTTATTTCGGAAAATCATTTTGCAATGGCCTTTCGGTCGATGGTTAATGTAGGTAGGTTGACCGATTTTAGATGTGATATGCTGACGAAATTAAAGGGGCAAATTTATGGCATTTCACTTTTAACCGACAAGGTGATTTCTCCTATTGGTATCTCTACTTTTTTTAGAAGTATTGGCAGTAGTAATATTGAAATGGTAGATTTCGCATTTCCTCACTCACACGAGCAACCGTTTCCAGTTGTAGTGAAGCCAATTATAAGTGATGCGGTTGATGGTGGCTTTAGGCATGTTTTTAAGAGGGCTGCGTCTTTTTTAGGCTAGTCCCAAAAAGAAAGAGCGAATGGTGTAAACCATTCGCTCTTTCTTAATATTATAAATAGGTAGTAGCCTACTCGTACGAACCCATTTTTAGCATTGCTACCTCACGTTGAGTTAGGAAACGCCATCTTCCGCGAGGAAGACCTTTTTTGGTTAATCCGGCAAAGTAAACTCTATCTAGCTTGATTACTTTATATCCAATTGTGTCGAACATACGGCGGATAATTCTATTCT
>CAXYUU010000006.1:0-26503 GCA_964292015.1 uncultured Acetobacteroides sp. | reverse complement strand
TACCCCACCTCCACCAAAAGGGGCCGAAGATCGTTCTTCACCCCTTACCAAAGCTACCTATACTCAATCGTTGCCCGAAATGCGGTCGCATTCGCCGCCTGGTTTACCCCTTCGAAGGCGTAAACGTTGGGCAGCGTCGAGCAGCGAACCAGCTTAATCGAATCGCTAAGCATGGTTTCCTTGAGGTAGTTGATGGACAGCTTAGCCGGATAGTTACCCAGCAGGAAATCAAGTGGCAGGGTATCCACCATCCAGTCGATATAGCGCGTAGAGGTAACGTGGCGGTTTAGGTCGATATCGAAAAAGGTGGGCTTAACCCAAAACTCGTCGTTGCCACAAACCTCGCCCAACCGTTCGGGACTGTACCCCAGCGAATGCTTCTCCTTAAGATGGGTGAAGTACGCCATCTGCTCGACATTGAAGCGCTTGGGACGTTTGGTATTCTTATCAACCGCCAGCCAACCCGATGTGCAACGGGCCACCACCTCGTTCTGCTGGTCGCGAACCACAAAGTCGCGCAGGTAAAGGATGCCCTCAATATTTTTTGGCCACGTCTCCACCACCACCACCTCGCTCCACTTCACCGGGCGGTATATCTCGACAGTAAGATTTCGCAGAACCCAAAAGAGCTGCTGCTCGCTTAGGTCGCCAAAGCCAAAGCCCAGCTTCTCGGCAGAGCTAATGGCCGACTGGATAAGCAGGTTGACCATTGCGCTCAACCGAAGGCGCGACTCCATATCGGTATCCGCCGATGTGATGGTATAGGGGGTAAGTAGGGTTAGCTCTTGTTCTGTAATTTCCGTCATAGCTCAATCTGTTTTCCGTAAAAAGGCACCCAAAAGTACGTAAAAAAAGAGCCCACCCGAGCTCTTTCCCTACTGTATCCTACGTTCTAAAATTACACTAACATCCCATTTTGACAACAACAAGCTTCATCACATTTCGAAGATCAACCTCCGAGTTTACCTCTACATGAACCATTCGCCCCTCGACATACTTGGGTGCGTTCACAAAGCTATCCTTTATAATGTAGGGCAAATCGCTAAGAATAACCCCCTCAACCGCCTTGTCGCCAAGTGTAACCGCCACCTTAAAGTAGCCAGCATAAGGGATGACAAAAAGCACATTCCGAATACCGCTAAACAGGTTCAACACCCACCCTTGCTGATTGCCAGAGTAGCTCCATTCCATTTTAAAGTTACCGTAGCGCTCGTCTACAAACAGGCAAATGCTATCGAAGAATAAATTTGAAGCTCCCAACGTTTTAGTAAGCATCGACTCGTTGGGAACGGTAAGCTTGTCGTCAAAAATACTGGCTGTCATGGTGTATTACATATTAAAACCGCTCAAACTATTCAGCATAGGCCTCCTCTACAGGCTCAATCAAATCCCACAAATTACCATAAAGATCTTCAAAAACGGCCACCGTTCCATATAATTCGACGGTAGGCTCACGAACAATTCGTACGCTACTATCGAGTAGCAGCTGGTAATCGCGCTTAAAATTATCGGTATGGAGAAATAGAAATACCCGCCCCCCTGCTTGATTGCCCACGCAGCTACGCTGCCTATCATCGGTGGCTTTTGCCAACAGCAAGTTGCATTCGTGCGCCCCTTTAGGTGCAACCAACACCCAACGCTTTGCATCGCTGATCCGGGTGTCTTCTAGAAGTGTGAATCCCAACTTCTGGGTATAAAATTCAATCGCCTCATCGTAATCACGTACTAGCAGGGCAATGTGGGCAATTCGTTTATTCATCGTAGTAACAGTATTACGTTAGCGGCCTCCATCGCTCAAGCTTTGGAATTCCCAGTGTAAGCATTTTGGCTATGAAACGGGGGTACCTCATCTCCACCATCTTTTCGATGCAGAACGCGCGCATCTGTACAGCCGTAAAATCGGGTCGGGTAAAGAGTCCGTTGCTATAGCAAAAGCTGCAGTACTTTTCCGATTTAGCACCCGATGCGGTCGTTCCTCCATGTTCCGGGTCATGCTTCATGGGCATTCCGCAACTTTGGCAAAACTTATACTTCTTCTCCATATAGCGAATCATGTAGATTTCGACCAAGTCTAAAACTCGATAGTAAATATAGCACATTACGAGATAGTTCTCCACTAATTTACAGGCAGTATATACCCAACCGATAAAATGTTTGGGCACTAAACCCCGCGTCAATAAATGGTGAAGACCTACACCAAAACAAAAAGTGCAAGAACCATTTTACTGATTCTTGCACTTTATATATTTTCGTATGCCGAGTAACCTACTGCACCTTATATACCATTGCATTTATGCTCATGCCTGCACCAACCGATGCAAAAACAAGATTGTCGCCTTGGTTAATTTGATGTGCATCCAGCTTACCCTTCATTATAAGATCGAGCAGGGTAGGCAAAGTCGCCACAGACGAATTCCCCAGCTGGGCAATGGTCATGGGCATAATTGTATCGGGGATATCCACAATATCGTAAAGTGCAAATAGTCGTTTAAGTATGGCATCATCCATTTTACCATTTGCCTGATGAATAAGCACCTTTTGAATTTCACCAATATGCGTTTTGCTCTTCTCCAAACACTCTTTTATTGCCTGAGGTACGGTATCGAGCGCATACTGGTAAAGCCTTCTTCCGTTCATCTTTAAGTAGAGATTATCCTTTACGTCAGAATTCAAGTTAAACGACTTATCCATGTGCAGCATCTGCGAGTACAAAAAGGTATCAGAGCGAGTGCTATGGGCAACTATTCCAATTGGCGTGGTACTTTCCTTTGCATCTAGAATAATAGCTCCAGCTCCATCGGCATATAGCAAGCTATCCCTATCATATGGATCGTAAACTCTGGAAAGCACTTCGGCTCCTACAACCAGAATTTTTTTGGCATCACCCGATCGGATGTAGTAGTTTGCCTGTATAACAGCCTGTAACCAACCTGGACAACCAAAAAGTATATCGTAAGCAACAGTACCTGGGTTGTGAATTTGCAGCTTGTGCTTTACACGTGCAGCAAGGCTAGGTACAATATCCGACCGATTCTCTCCGGGCTTAATATCCCCAAAGTTATGGGCAAAAATTACGTAATCTAAATCTTCCTTATTAATACCAGCCGCCTTTATAGCCTCCAACGCAGCAAGGTATCCGATCTCCGAAGTAGACAAATCATCGGAAACATAACGTCGTTCCGCAATAGTTGTAATTTCGAGAAACTTTTCAACTATTTCCTGATTCGTATTTTTGAGCTTGTTCCCGTCTACACCATAAAACTCTTTAGTGAGAAAATCCTCGTTTTTGATGCATGTTGATGGAATATAACTTCCCGTTCCAGTAATCACGCTGTAGATAGTACTGCTCATCTTTCGTAGTTTACATGTGTATATTGTACTTCCAACATCTGCAGTTGCAGCAATATCGGATTTATATGGTCTGTACGATATCTCCTATATATGCATATCCCCAGAAGGACATAGCACTGGATCAACCTATAACCGTCGGCCAACAAAGTTAGCCCATTTCCCTCTTTGTCCAAGAAAATTAGCAATAAAGTATGAAGTTACGATTTAAGCTACCCCATTATAAAAGGTGACATTTGGCAATATTACTATAACTTACCGGCATTGTTCCGACATTTCACGTTTCTTTCGATCTTCGCCATTTATCGAAGGCAAAAATCGATATTCCCCAAAATTGAAGACAAAACATAGTAAAAACGAGCCGTTCAACCAGTCGTTCCATTTTACAGGGTCTCGATTGTTGAGAATAAACCATCACCTTGATGTTTTCAGAAATGTTCAGTTCAAAAAATAAAAATCGCCGCTCCTCGCATTAAAAGAAGTTAAAATCACCATCGTTAACACTGTCAAATAGCTTTTAGTATATATTTGCATCCAAATTTTCAGGTGAATGCTACCTGAACTAAAGAAGTAGTCGTTGAGAAACACACGATTTAGATATTACACTATGTTAGTTATCATTCTCCAAGGAATTCTTCTTGGGGGATATTTTGCGTGTGATGAAGCAGCATTGCATTCCTCTTCTCTAGCACAAATATCGGCAAGTAGCAACGATTTTTTAACACAGACACCTGTACTAGAAGTCAACTCTAACGCAAATAGCAAAACTCCGTTACAACCAACCCGTGTTGAAACGAGCATTGTTAGAGTAAGCAGCCATAAAGTACTCTCCTATTTATTTGCCAATACTGAAAAATCAGTAACAACCACCAGCAAGATCAAAATTCGTTGCTATAGCATAAAGTATTCCGATTTTGAATCGAAGCAGGCCGAAAGCCAAATTTCCTTGATGAAACAGTTTCGGATTTAATTTTTGTCATTTTTAGTGCAAATACAATGAGTTGATCCTGATTTTTTTTACTTTTACTCGTTGAATTTGCACAATAAGATAGTTGTATGCTGTCATGGGCATACTCAAAAACAGAATTTTCTTTTACTAATTTCAATTTAACAGACAACCATGAAAAACTCAGAGCAAAAAAAGGGTTTTGGAACATTGTTCACAACTCTAGTAATTCCAATTCTATTGGCAGTTGCAATTATTCTTTACAAGTTCGTATTCGGAGATCCTAGCCACTTCCAAGGCGGAAATCCAGATAACCAACCAATTCCAGGAGACTTCTTTGGTGTTATCTACAAAGGTGGTATGATCGTGCCTATCCTTATGACCTGCTTGATGATGGTATTAACTTTTTCTATCGAGCGTCTTATTGCTATCGGTCGTGCAAAAGGAAAAGGTTCATCAGCATCTTTCGTTCATAACCTTAAGGCTAGCGTTGCTGCTGGAAATATCGAAGAAGCTGAAGCTGCTTGTAAAAAACAACGTGGTGCACTAGGTAACGTATGCTATTCTGTACTTCAATCGTACAAATATGCTGCAAAGGACACAACAATGACTAAAGACCAAAAATTGGTTTCTATTCAGAAGAATGTTGAAGAAGCAACTTCATTGGAACTTCCTACCCTTGAGCAAAACCTTGTTATCCTTGCAACTCTATCTTCAGTATCGACCCTTATCGGTCTTCTTGGTACTGTAATTGGTATGATCCGTGCATTCGGTGCGTTAGCAAATGCAGGTTCTCCTGACTCAGTAGCCCTATCAGCTGGTATCTCTGAAGCTCTTATTAATACCGCTTTGGGTATTGGTAGTGCAGCTGTAGCGATCATTTTCTACAACGTATTTACTACTCAAATCGACAAAATTACCTACAACATCGACGAGGCTGGTTACTCTATGGTACAAACATTTGCTGAAAAGCACTAATTGCTTTTAGCCAATAACATAAAAAGTACACGAATATGCCAAAGGTAAAAGTCGCAAGAAAAAGTACATGGGTTGACATGACTGCGATGTGCGACGTGGCTTTCCTACTACTTACCTTCTTCATTTTGACATCAAATTTCATTCAAAAGGAGCTGGTAACAGTTGTAACCCCAACGTCCATATCGGAAATCAAAGTCCCCGAAACTAACGTCATGAGTATCCTAATCGGTTCTGATGGCAAGGTGGTAATGGGTATCGATAATCAAAAGAAGCGCGAAGAGCTTCTTGACAAAATTGCAGATGCCTACAGCTTAACCTTCACTAAAAAGCAAAAGGAAGAATTTGGCCTTGCTAGCCTCTTTGGAGTACCTGTTGGTCTCCTAGGTCAATCGTTAGACATGACTCCTGGTGATAGAGCCAAACCCGAGAATGTTATGGGTGTACCATCAGACTCTCTCAATAATCAGTTTAAGGAGTGGGTACGTTATGCCCGTAAGGTAAATCCACAGCTTAAGATTGTAATTAAGGCAGATAAAGGCACCCCCTACAGCAAAATCAAAAGCGTTCTTGGAACACTTCAAGATCTGAATGAGAATAGGTACAACCTAATCACAGGGATGGAAGAGGCGCCAAAACTGCCTAAAACTATCTAAAAACTACCAAGTAAAATGGCAGAAGTAAATACAGACAAAGGCGGTCATGGTGGGAAAGGTAAACCTAAAAAGTTATCTACCCGTGTTGACCTAACGCCAATGGTAGACTTAGGATTCCTTCTTATCACCTTCTTCATGCTTGCTACGTCTATGGCAAAACCACAGACAATGGAAATTAACATGCCATCGAAAGAAAAGGTAAAGGAAGATGAGCAGAATAAAGTTAAGGCATCAAGGTCGGTAACCATCCTGCTTGCTAAGGACAACAAGGTGCTCTACTACTTCGGAACAATCGAAAAAGGTATTGAACCAGAAGTTATAGAAACCACCTTCGATCCTCAAGGAATTCGCAAGATTCTACTTAGACGTAATGTAACGGTTAACAAGCAAATCGATAGCTTAAAAGAGGTTAAGGCCAAAAAGAAGCTAACTCCCGAAGAGTTTAAAACTAAGTTAGCCGAGATCAAAGCAAGCAAAGTGGCACCGGTGGTGCTCATTAAGCCTAGTGACGTTTCGAAGTACGAAAACTTAATTGACATACTCGACGAGATGCAAATTACCAACATCGGTTCCTATGCGATTGTACCTTTAATCCAAATGGATTTTCAGCTATCATCGAAGAAGTATCCCGATGCGTTTACCGAAACTACTAAAACAAAATAAGCCATGGCATCAAACATAAACTTATTCTCAAGGGAATGGTGCGAAATGGTCTTTGAAGGAAAAAACAAAGACTATGGTGCCTATGTGCTTAGAAAAGATGCCGATAAGCGTCACAAACGTGCATTTATTTTTGTGATCATCGGTTTTACTATGGCAACTGCACTTCCTACATTTATCAACAAGGCTTTACATGCCGGTCGAGAGCAAAACGTGGAGGTAACTAACCTCTCGAAAATCAAGATCGAGCAGATGAAGCCCCAAGAAATGCCGAAGGAACAGAAGCAAGAACAGGTAAAAGCTCAAATTAAGTTCGTTCCACCAGTTATCAAACCAGATGACGAGGTAAAGGACAGCGAAGAGATGAAGTCGCAAGATCTGCTGAACGAAGCTCCAATTGTGGATGCCGGGCAGGAGATTGTTGCAGAACCTGTAGAAGTAAAGCAAATTGCCCAAGAAGAGGAACCAGTGTTCCAGGCTGTTGAGCAGATGCCTACCTTCCCTGGTGGTACTGAGGAAATGATGAAGTACCTTGGTAAAAACACCCAATATCCACAATCTGCAGCAGAAAATGGTATCCAAGGTACCGTTTACGTTCAGTTCGTGGTAGATCGAAGTGGTAAAATCGCCGATGTAAAGGTAATTCGCGGGGTCGATCCCGAACTCGACAAAGAAGCTGTTCGCGTAGCCAGAAGCATGCCAGCATGGCTGCCAGGTAAGCAAAATGGTCAGGCTGTTAGAGTAGCGTTTACCATGCCGGTTAAATTCGTACTTCAATAAACACAATAAATGAGGAGCACTGATACTACAATGAAGATGAACTTGCGAACCATTGCTGGATACTTTGCGTATGTTATGGTACTTTTCTACCTCGCATTAGGTCTTGGATTTTTGTTTACTACCATTTTTCAAGATTTTATACCTACAGGTGGATTACGTACCGGACTTGGAATTATCCTAATCCTTTATGCTATTTTTAGAGCTTTTAGAATTAATAAGAATGTAAAGGAGACTAAAGATGAAAACAACTAGCATTTTCAACACATTTCTACTTCTATCGTGTATAGCGTTTCTTCAAAGCTGCGGGGGGTCTTCCACTAAGGGAGACACCCCTACTAGCGGCTCTGCCACTATTTATGTAGATCAAACCTTCGAGCCTATCATCTCGGAGGAAATACAAGTATTTGAGGGAATCTACTCCGAAGCAGAAGTAATCCCTAAATACACCTCAGAAACAGAGGCACTCACGGCTCTACTAAAAGATTCGACCAGCCTAATTATTAGCACTCGATTGCTAACTGAAAAGGAAAAGGCATTCTTTCAGTCTAAGAAGTTAGTTCCTCGAATTACAAGAATTGCAACCGACGGCATAGCTCTAATCATCAATCGACAAAACAAGGACAGCCTAATTTCGATTGATCAAATACGACAGCTTCTTACCGGTAAAATTACCAGTTGGAACCAAATTGCCAGCGGTTCAAGTTTAGGGAAAGTGAAGATTATCTTCGACAACCAGAATTCTAGTACCGTTCGCTACCTACTCGACTCACTTTGTGAAGGCAAAAAATTATCGACTCAGATTTCTGCCTTAAATAAAAACGAGGAAGTTATTGACTTCGTTTCAAAAAACACCAACTCAATTGGTATTATAGGTGTTAGCTGTATAAGCAATAGAAAAGACTCCAAATGTATGGGATTTCTAAATCAGATTAGGGTTATGGCTGTTTCGTATGCCAACAAGCCTAATTCAGATAATAGTTACCAACCTTACCAAGCGTACTTGGCAACCAAGGACTATCCGCTTTGTAGAGATATCTATACCATTTCTACAGATCCACGTTCTGGTTTAGAAACAGGATTTGCGTCATTCATTTCAAGTGATAAGGGGCAGCGTATTATTCTAAAATCTGGACTAGTTCCTGCAACTCAACCTCTAAGGGTTATTCAAGTAAACAATGACTATCCATTGTAAAATAAAAACCATGAAAGCAAAAAGATTTTTACTTACCCTTGTAGCTATAACCACCTTTTTTGGATCAAGCGTTATGGCACAAGGTTTTACAAAAGGACTTCTTTACTTTAACGATGGAAACTTCGTTCTAGCAAAGAAATACCTTGTTATGGAACTCAATGGTGCAAATAAGGATCAAGCATACTATTTATTAGGAAAAAATTACCAAAATCAGGGAATTAAAGACTCAGCCTCTATATACTATCAAAAAGGGCTAGAAGTTAATCCTGAAAATGCATTTGCCTATGTAGGATTGGGAGAACTCGCTCACACTGAAGGCAATGTAAAACTTGCTGAAACTAACTTTAAAAAGGCAAGATCTATTAGTAGTGAAAAGAAAAACCCTGCACTATGGACTGCTATATACTCGGCTTACATGAGTCAAGCAACTCCTGATGCAGAAAAAGCTAATGAATTTCTCAGCAAAGCTAAGAATATTAATAAAAACTTTGCAGGTATCTACATTGCAGAGGGTGATATCCTCCTAAAAGAGGCAAAAATTGGAGAGGCAGCAACAAAATATGAAACTGCAATTTACTACGACAAAACCAGCAAAGAGGCTTTCCTTAAACTTGGGAGAATATATGTAAAGGGAGGCAACTACCAACAGTCGTTAAATGCATTTGACAACCTATACCAACTAGACTCAACCTACTTCCCCGTATACAAAGAACGTGGCGAGGTATACTATGCACAAGGCAAATATGCAGACGCAGCTGTTTCGTATTCAAGATTTTTTGCAGCTAGCGAACCTTCATACAACGATTTAGTTCGTTATGCACTTATTCTTTTCTTTAATAAAGATTACAACAAGTCGCTCGAAATTGTAAAACAAGCACAGGCAATTAATCCAACTAGCCCTGTTGCCAACCGCGTACTCGCTTATAACTTCTTTGAAACAAAAGATTATACGAGTGGAGTAAAGGTAATGGAACAGTTTATGGTTAATACAAAACCAGAAGACATACTACAGAGTGATAATGAGTACTATGCTAGACTACTTTCTTTCTCAGGAAATGATTCTCTTGCAATAGTATACTACGACAAGGCAACTACCCCAAAAAATAAAACTTCGATGATTCGCGAAATCCAAAATTCGTACGAAAAAATGAAGAAGTACGACAAGGTGGTAGAAATTTACGAACAACTATACGAAGGAAAAACTACACTTGGAGCCCAAACTTATTTTGACTGGGCTAAGGCTTGTCAGTATGCAGTTTCCACTGCGCCACAGATAGACTCTTTGACAAAAGCAAACTACTTACACAAAGCAGATAGCTTATACGGCATCTATTCAGACAAGGCTCCCGAAAGCTATTTTGGTTTCCTATACAGAGCTCGCATAAATGTTCAATTAGATCCAGAAAGCAACCAAGGTCTGGCAAAGCCATACTACGAAAAAGTGGTAACACTACTTGAACCTAAGGGTGAAAAGAAAAAGGAATTAATTGAGGCATACTGGTATCTTGGATATAACGCTTTAGTTAAAAAAGATATTGAAACATCCAAAAGTTTTTTTAATAAGATACTCATACTTGATCCGACACACGAACAGGCTAAAGCCTTTTTGAAGTCGTTTAAGTAATGTTTTCATGGTAGCGCAGGCCATATGATAGTTATGCCCTTGCCTTTTTTATAACTATATTCCAATAAAATGAACGGTTTTGAAATACTTGCAGCTACAATTCCAGCTGCAGCAGTTAGCGATAACTACCTCGACATAATTATAAAAGGGGGATGGATTCTTATTCCAATAGCATTACTCTCTCTCCTCTCCATATTTGTAATATTTGAGCGATTTATTGTTATTAGAACTGCATATAACGAGGATAAAGGGGTGCTTAATGATGTAAAAAGTTACATTCTAGACGGCAAGTCAGATTCCGCACTAATTCTTTGTGATAAAACCAACCAACCGGTATCGTTAGTTATTGGAGAAGGTATACGCTACATGGACTACACTATTGAGGACATACGCGAGGCAATGGAGGCAAAGTCGCGCGAAGTACTGCAATACCTCGAAGATAAAATGAACCTACTTGCCCTAGTGGCATCTATTGCACCAATGTTAGGGTTCCTAGGAACAATTATGGGAGTAATTAAGATTTTTTACACCATATCATTAACTGATAACTTAAGCATTGGATCGATCTCCGATGGCCTTTACCAAAAGATGATTTGCTCGGCTGCAGGCCTACTTGTTGGTATTGTTGCCTTCATAGGATACCACCTACTCAATAGCAAAATTGACAAGATTGCCGCCAAAATGGAAAAATCAGGGAACGAATTTATCTTTTTCCTTAAACGTGGAAAATAGTACAATAAACAGCCAAACTGATGAAAATTGAAAGAAGCAAAAGAACTAATAAAATCGAAGTTTACACAGCATCGCTTAGCGACATCATGTTTTTCCTTCTACTATTCTTTCTAATCATTTCGACACTGGTTAACCCATCTGTCATCAAACTCTTACTTCCCAAAACGCATTACTCAGAACAGATTACCGCAGAGAAAAGTATTAATATTAGCATAAGCAAGGACTTACAATACTACTTTAACGACCAGCCTATTTCATACCAAGACATTGAACCTAAAATTCAAAGTGAGCTAAGCAGCAAGGAAAATATCACCGTTATTCTTCGAGCTGATAATACAATTCCGCTTCAAAATGTGGTAGACATAGTGGGAATAGGCAATAAGCATAAGGTAAAGGTGGTTCTATCTGCACTGAAAAAATAAGATCTTCAAGAATTCTGCAATATTGAAAAGGGTGTTTGAAAGAACTCCCTTTTTTAATATCCCCGCTACAGAATTCTAAGAGTATTCCCGCAAAAAAAAACAAACCCGCAAATAAACTTTGCTGCGATATAACTTCACACGCCACTCCTGCCTACCAAATACCCCATACTTCTACCTTAAATTACGCAATTAGAGATATTTACAAGATTAAATTTCAGACAATTCTACATAAAACATTACACATCAATACGTAATAATTAATACTATTACGATTGTACATACTGCAAAAAGGCGACCTCTTCTACAAATTGTAGCCAAAATGAAGGAAAACCAAAAATATTACATCACAACCAGCTAACATATTCAACTTAATGTTAACATAATGTTTTTTGTTATTCTAATAACAAATTCATCTCCCATTCAATCATGCTGTTTGATAAATAAACAACTGTTAATTGAACAGCTAACACAAGTTTAAATAAAAGCCCCTAATTTATTGCAAAACAGAATAAAGCATCTAATTTTGCGTCGATTCTAAAAGCCAAAAATGAATACTAACGACAAATTGAAGCTTATGCAAGTCCAGCTATTTGGCTACGCCTTTGCGCCACCTTCTTAAAGACGCTGTATGTTAGAATTTCAATACCCCACTAATAATATGTGTTTGTATCTAAACACATATTAGCATTTAAATTTCGGCAGCTGTATCATCATTTAAACACTATAATAAGACTTTCATATGGGAAGTGTATCACTCCTCTTGCTAATGTTTTGCGGACTATTCTTCGCAACCTTAGCCATTGGGCTGGGTAACGCTATGTCTGTAAAAAAACCTAATCCTGCAAAGGGTGAGGCTTACGAATGCGGTATCCAAACTGAGGGTGCAACATGGGTTCAATTCCATGTTGGTTACTACCTCTTTGCCCTTGTCTTCCTTCTCTTCGATGTCGAGATTGCCTTCATGTACCCTTGGGCTGTAGCCTTTAGGACCGTAGGTACTCCTGCACTCGTAGAGATGCTCTTTTTTGTTCTCGTACTATTTCTAGGGCTGCTATATGCCTATAAAAAGAAAGCGCTACAATGGATGTAACACAACAACAAGATTTTCCTGGCGAAGTTTACGCCGACGAAACGGGAAAAACCAACTTCTTGGTTACCTCGGTTGACAAAATTGCCAACTGGGCTCGTAGCAACTCGCTATGGCCGCTTACGTTTGGTACCAGCTGCTGCGCCATTGAAATGATGTCGGCAGCATCGGCAAAGTATGACTGGTCGCGATTTGGATTTGAGGTAGCACGCGCTACACCACGTCAAGCCGACCTAATTATTGTTGCCGGAACCATAACTTACAAGATGGCTCCAGTACTAAAAAGGCTTTACGACCAGATGGCTGAGCCCAAGTACGTAATTGCAATGGGTGCATGTGCCGTTTCTGGTGGCCCATTCTTCTACAACTCGTACTCGGTAGTAAAAGGTGTCGACAACGTTATTCCGGTAGACGTGTACATCCCAGGATGTCCACCACGCCCAGAAGCACTCCTAGAGGGCATGATGGCGCTACAAGCGAAGATCAAAACGTCGAGAGCTTACATTATTGACAAACCCAAAAAGAAAAAGGACGATGAGTAGAGACGAGTTGAAAAGCTACCTTACTAAAACGTTCCCACAATACACCGTAGAGGATACGTTTGATTTTCCATTACTCTGGGTTCCTAAAGAAGCTATTACTAACGTGCTTTCGCGCCTAAAAAACGACGATGCCACGCAGCTAAACTTCTTAATGTGCCAAACGGCTATCGACCGTAAGACATGTTTCGAAGTGGTGTACCACCTACACTCCTATCCGCTTAAACACGAGATGGTGCTAAAAGTTCGCCTCGACGATCGCGATAATGCCGAACTAGATTCTTCGGTAGCGCTTTGGGCTGGATCCGAATTCTTTGAGAACGAAATTTTCGATCTCTTTGGCATTCGCTTTAACGGACACCCCCATCTCCGCCGATTTATGCTTGGTGAAGAGTGGCCAGGCTTTCCGCTTCGAAAAGACTATACCGACGAAAATATGATATCGCTGTAACCCATGGAGATCATTAAAAAATTCGCAGATTCTGAAGACGAGCAAAGCTTCGTCATCAACATTGGGCCACAGCACCCATCGACACACGGAGTGCTTCACCTAAAAATGAGGCTAAACGGCGAAACTGTTGTTGATGTTGAGCCTAACTTGGGTTACATCCACCGCGGTATCGAAAAGATGAATGAGTCGCTGACCTACAAGCAGTGCATTCACCTTACCAGCCGTATGGACTACCTTTCGGCTCACATGAATAACCAAGCCGTTTCTCTTGCTGTTGAAAAGGCAATGCAAATTGAGGTTCCTTCGCGTGCACAAGCTATCCGTATTATTATGGCCGAGCTTCAGCGCTTAGCGTCGCACCAGCTTTGGTGGGGCTGCTTAGGTTTAGATATGGGTGCAGTTACCCCTTTCTTCCTAGGCTTCCGCGAGCGGGAAACCATCCTTGAGATATTTGAGGAGACAACAGGAAATCGCCTTACCATGAGCTACATCACCCCTGGTGGTGTACTACAAGACATCCACCCAAACTTTGTGGCCGATGTTAAGAAGTGGTTGGTACAGTTTAAAAAGAACCTCCCTGAATTCGACCAGCTATATACCGGAAACATCATCGTACAAAGCCGACTAAAAGGTATTGGCGTGCTTTCGCAAGAAGATGCCATTAACTTTGGTGCATGTGGCCCAGTAGGACGTGCATCGGGCATTGCCTGCGATGTTCGCAAGCGCTTCCCTTACGATGGCTACGACAAACTTCAGTTTGAAGAGATCCTTTATAAGGATGGTGACTGTTGGGCTCGCTACATGGTTCGCATGGACGAAATGAAACAGTCGATCAGCATCATTGAACAGCTTATCGACAATATCCCATCTGGCTCTTTCCGCGAAAAGCTGAAGGGTGTACCTAAAGTTCCTGAAGGCGAGTACTACCAACGTGTAGAAACTGCCCGAGGCGAGCTTGGCGTGTATTTGGTAAGCGATGGAGGTGCTAAACCTTACCGCTTAAAGTACCGCACTCCAAACTTTTCGAACTTGAGCGCCTTACGCTCGATGTTTATAGGCCAAAAGATTGGCGATATGGTGGCTATCATGTCGACGCTTGACTTAATTGTCCCAGATATTGACAGGTAATCTATATAACAATGCTTCTTACAATTACACTCGCTAATATCATCCATTCGATACATATATGGCTCAACCAAACCTTAAGCCCCGATCTCGCGCTAGCTGCCGAGCTGCTTTTGGGAGGATTGTCCATAATCGGTTTGGTTATTGTTATGGCTATCCTTATGGTTTACGCCGAACGTAAGGTGGCCGGTTTTATGCAGATGCGTTACGGTCCCAACCGTGTTGGAAAGTGGGGTAGCATGCAGGCAGTTGCCGACGTGCTCAAGCTCTTTATGAAGGAGTGCCTTACCCCAAATAACGCCGATAAGCTAATGTTTTCCGTTGCACCATTTATGGTTACGGCCGTTAGCTTTATGACCTTTGCCCCCATGTCGTTTGCTCCAGGCGTTCAGTTCTGGGATCTCAACATTGGGGTATTCTACATTAGTGCAGTTAGCTCGCTGTCGGTTATTGGGGTTTTGATGGCCGGATGGGCGTCGAACAACAAGTACGCGCTGCTGGGTGCCATGCGTAGCGGTGCTCAGATTGTGAGCTACGAGCTATCGGCTGGTCTTTCGCTAATAACCATCGTACTTATGGTGGGTAGCCTTAGCGTTAACGACATCATTATGAGCCAGAGCGATTTATGGTGGATCTTTAAGGGTCACATACCCGCTATTGTTGCTTTTGTGGTGTACATTATTGCCAGTACTGCAGAGTTAAACCGTGCACCGTTCGACCTTGCAGAGGCAGAACAGGAGCTTACCGCAGGATTCCATACCGAGTATTCGGGTATGCAGTTCGCCATGTTCTTCCTTTCGGAATACAGCAACATGTTTGTGCTTTCGATGCTAGCGTCAACCGTTTTCTTAGGAGGATGGATGCCATTCCACGTACCAGGTTTAGTAGGGTTCAACGAGATTATGGACTATATCCCAGGTGTTGTTTGGTTCTTCGGTAAAACGTTTGGTATTATCTTCCTTATCATGTGGTTCCGTTGGACTTTCCCTCGCCTCCGCATCGACCAGCTGCTAAAGCTAGAGTGGAAGTACCTACTTCCTGTTAGCATTATCAACATGATAATTGCTGCTGTAATATCGCTTATGAACTGGTTCCTATAACCTGTACCACAATGAGAAGTATATACAATTACTATAAAAACATATTCCTTGCTTTTCACTCGCTGTGGCAAGGAATGAAGCTTACGGGCTACTACTTTACGCATCCAAAAGAGATGCTTGTTCAGCCGTATCCCGAAAACCGCGATACGCTGGTTATTCCGGCTCGTTTTAAGGGTAACCTTACCCTGATCCACGATGCCGACAACCACCATGCATGTACGGCCTGTACCATTTGCGAGATCAACTGTCCAAACGGATCGATCAAGATTATAAGCAGGACGGAAGAGCAGGAAGATGGCAAGAAGAAGAAGGTACTCGACAAGTATGAGTATCACTTAGGGCTGTGCACCTTTTGCGGTTTATGCGTAGATGCGTGCCCAAGCGAAGCTATCGCCTTCGAAAACACCTTTGAGCATAGCGTATATACCAACGCACACCTGAATAAGGTGCTCAACAAACCAGGTTCCAAACTTAAACCATCCGTAAAATGAGCGCAGAAATCGTAATATTTTACATCCTGGCGCTGATGGCGGTAGCTTTTGGTGCCCTTACCGTGTTTTCCCGAATGATTTTCCGCTCGGCGGTATACCTTCTGTTCACCATGGTGAGCATTGCGGGTATCTACTTCCTTATGAACGTAGAATTTATTGCGGGTCTCCAAATTCTTATTTACGTTGGAGGTATTGTGGTGCTCATCATCTTCTCGATATTCCTAACCCACCAATCGGGGGTAAAGCTGCCTGCTAGTAAGCGCAGCAACCTTATTTGGGGTGGAATACTTGCAGCGGCTGGCCTACTGCTTACGCTTGGCGTACTGCTAACGCATCCCTTCCCCGAGACAAGTACGGTAGCTATTGACGCATCGGTAAAGACTATCGGGGTGCAAATGCTGGACTACAAGAATCACGGCTACACATTGCTTTTCGAGGTAATAAGCTTCCTGCTTCTTGCCGCACTTGTTGGTAGCATTGCCATTGCCATAAAAGAAAAAAAGAAGTAAGAGATGGATCAATTACCAATAACACACATTCTGGTGCTCAGCACCCTGCTGTTCTTTATAGGGATCTTCGGTTTCTTTACCCGTCGTAACATGATTACCATGCTGATGTCGGTGGAGCTAATCCTCAACAGCGTAAACATCAACTTTATTGCGTTTAACAAGTATCTATACCCCAACCAGCTCGAAGGGGTGTTCTTTACCCTATTCGTTATTGCCGTTGCGGCAGCCGAGGTGACCGTGGCAATTGCCATCGTTATTAACCTCTCGCGCAAGTTTAATACGGTTGATATGGATGAGGTTGATACCCTAAAACACTAAGCTATGAATATGGATATTGCAGCAATACTTATTCCGCTACTTCCGCTACTTAGCTTTGTGGTGATTGGCCTTTCGGGCAAGCTCATGGGTCAGAAGATGGGCGGCATTATTGCCACCACCGCCATCATTGCGTCACTGGTACTTTCGCTAGTGGTAGCCAAGATGTACTTCTTCGATCTTGGTAAGGTAAACGGTGTTTACCTTCCTCAAATTGCATTCGACCTTAAGTGGTTGGTATTCAACAGCTCGTTGAGCATTAACTTCGGAGCGATACTCGATCCTATTTCGGTAATGATGCTGGTAGTTGTTACCTCCATTTCGACCATGGTACACCTCTTTAGTGTGGGTTACATGCATGGCGAGGAGCGCTACAAGAACTACTACTCGTACCTTTCGCTATTTACCTTTTCGATGCTCGGATTGGTGCTTGCCATCAACATCTTCCAGATGTACATCTTCTGGGAATTGGTAGGGGTATCGTCGTTCCTTCTTATCGGATTCTACTTCACCAAGCAGTCGGCAATTGCTGCTGCCAAGAAGGCGTTTATTGTAACCCGCTTTGCCGACCTAGGTTTCCTAATCGGTATTCTGGTTCTTGGATTTGGCGCTGACACCTTTAGCATTGCCGGTATTAACGAGCGTCTGACTTCGGTTGGCTCGCTACAGATGCTCGGAATGCAGTCGGTAACCTTCCTTGGAATGTCGTCTCTTACATGGGGTGCGCTACTTGTGTTTGCAGGTGCTGCCGGTAAGTCGGCCATGTTTCCACTTCACATCTGGCTACCCGATGCGATGGAAGGTCCAACACCTGTTTCGGCCCTTATCCACGCGGCAACCATGGTTGTTGCAGGGGTTTACCTTGTAGCTCGCCTATTTCCGGTTTACTCGATATCGGCACCAGAGGTACTACACTTCATTGCCTACGTTGGCGTATTCACTGCAGTATTTGCCGCCATTATTGCCACCACGCAAAACGATATCAAACGGGTTCTGGCCTTCTCTACCCTATCGCAAATTGGGTTTATGATGTTTGGTATTGGTGTTGCCGGATGGGGACCTGAAAATAGTGAAGGTTTTACCGGATCGATGTTCCACCTCTTTACCCACGCGTTCTTTAAGGCGCTACTATTCTTGGGTGCAGGTGTGGTAATCCATGCCATACATAGCAACGAAATGAAGGATATGGGCGGAATGCGCAAGTCGCTACCAATAACCCACATCACCTTCCTTATTGCCTGTTTGGCCATTGCGGGTATTCCTCCATTTGCCGGATTCTTTAGTAAGGAGGCCATTCTAGCCTCGGCCTTCCATGCCGATAAGCTTATCTTCGGTCTAGGAATTTTTGCTAGTGGTCTTACCGCCTTCTACATGTTCCGCCTTTACTTTAACATATTCTGGAGCAAACCGTCGACCGACCACCATAACCACGAAAAGGGTGCTGGTTTTATGACCATCCCGCTTATTATTCTGGCTATTGGTTCGCTATTTGCCGGCCTTATTCCATTTGGTGATTTTGTAACAGCCGATGGCAAGCCTATTGAGCTGGTGGTACACCTTGGATTCTCGATACTTCCGGTATCGGTTGCCATTGTGGGTATCGTTATCGCCTACCTTCTTTACTTTAAGAAAAACGAACGTCCCGATAAGATTGCCGCATCGCTTAACGGATTGTACAAGGTGGTTTACAACAAGTTCTACATCGACGAGGTGTACCTTTTTGTAACCAAGAAGATTATCTTCCCACTTATTGGACGCCCAGCAGCCTGGTTCGATCGCAACATTGTAGATGGAGCGATTCAGCAATCGGGTTATGTTACCGAGAAGTTTTCGGGTAGCATAAAGCAAATGCAGTCGGGTAAGCTACAGAGCTACACCATGTACTTCTTAGGAGGTGTACTTGTACTTGCTGCACTCCTAATCTTTAAATTCTTGTAACCATGAGCTTGTTAGTAATCCTACTCTTAATACCGCTGGCAACATCGCTGCTTCTGCTCCTTCCTAAGAAGGGAAGCGCAGCTGTAAAGCAAATTGCGCTAGCAGGTAGTATCATACAGCTGGGTTTTGCCTCATGGCTTACCGCCCACTACCTTGCCCTTCGTGCCGCAGGCGAAAAAGCATTGATGCTTTTCACCGATAGCTACACCTGGTTTGCTCCGCTACACATCAACTTCTCGATGGGCGTTGATGGAATCTCTCTGGCCATGATTATGCTTACCACCATGGTGGTAGTTGCTGGCGTACTTGTTTCGTGGAAGATAGCCGACCGATCGAAGGAGTTTTTCTTTTTGCTTACCTTCCTTAGCGTTGGTGCCTACGGATTCTTCGTTTCGCTCGACCTGTTTATGCTCTTCTTCTTCCTGGAGCTTGCCGTTATTCCTAAATACCTACTTATTGGCATTTGGGGCAGCGGAAACAAGGAAAAGAATGCGATGAAGCTGGCGCTTATGCTTATGGCCGGTTCGGCACTGGTATTTTTAGGAATGATTGGCCTTTACCTAGCCTCTGGCTGGTACTTTGGCGCCAATACCTGGGATATACACACCCTTGCCTCCATGCACTTCCCTATGGAAGTACAGATTCCGATTTACCTGCTTACCTTTATTGGGTTTGGCGTATTTACCGCCATGTTCCCCTTCCATACTTGGGCACCCGATGGTCACTCGTCGGCACCAACTGCCGCATCGATGTTCCTTGCCGGTATTTCGATGAAGCTAGGTGGTTACGGAGCCCTACGCGTGGCAACGTACCTAATGCCCGATGCAGCAGTTAGCTACTCGTGGATCTTTATTATCCTAGCCACCATCGCGATCTTCTACGGAGCTTTTGCAACCCTTATGCAGCGCGACCTGAAGTACATGAACGCATACTCATCGGTATCGCACTGTGGGTTTGTTGTGCTAGGTATTGCGGTGGTAACCCAAACGGGTATGACTGGTGCAGTAATGCAAATGGTATCGCACGGTATTATGACGGCCCTATTCTTTGCCGCCATTGGTATGATTTACGAACGTACCCACACCCGCAACGCCGACGAGCTTGGCGGAGTATTCAACAAGATGCCCTTTATCAGCACCGCGTTTATTATTGCCGGTCTCTGCTCGCTAGGTTTACCTGGCTTTAGCGGCTTTGTTTCGGAAATGACCGTATTTGTAGGTTCATGGGAACGCATCGGCATTTTCTACAAGGTTGCCACCATTCTTGCTGCATCGTCAATTGTAGTAACTGCGGTTTACATTCTTCGTGCCATTGGAACCGCCATTTGGGGTACCATTAAGAACGCCGAATTTAAGCAGCTTACCGATGCAACTTGGAACGAACGTTTCGCCGTTGTACTGCTTGTAGCAGGTATCGTATTTATTGGTACTATGCCCTTCTGGCTTACCGATCTTATCGGACCGGATGTGCAGGAGATTGCTAAACGCCTAGTTTTATAACCCGCAAAAGTGAACGAAATGCTTCTTCAATACTTTACGCTAATGCGCTTCGAATGGATGATTGCACTAATCATCATAGCGCTATTTATACTCAACCTTACTGGCTACGATAAGAAGGGTAACTCCTTCATTAACGTAGTTAACCTCATGCTATTCGTCAACTTTGCCGTAGGATTTGTTCCTATGGTAGACGGAACGCTCTTCGATGGCTTCTTTGGCACCAACGGACTACTCGTACTTGAGAAGTGCGTGCTAAACCTTGGACTGCTACTTATTTCGCTAGCCTCTACCACCTGGGTAAGGAATACCGATAAGAAGTTTGAGTTTTACGTGCTGATGCTTTCGAGCGTCTTGGGTATGTTTGTGATGATCTCGAGCGGTCATATCATGGCTCTTTACATTGGACTAGAGCTTACCAGCATTCCTGTTGCCGCTCTTGCAGCTATACAGATCAACAGTAAGAAATCGTCGGAGGCAGGTGCCAAGCTTATCATGAACTCCGCCTTCTCTACCGGTATTACCCTATTTGGTATTACCCTACTGTACGGTGCGATTGGTGGATTAAGCTTTACCGATATCATTGCGCACATTCAGGTTAACAGCTTGGTGCTCCTCTCTTTTGTGCTTATCCTTAGCGGATTTGCCTTTAAGATGTCGATTGTACCTTTTCACCTGTGGACTGCCGATGTGTACGAAGGTGCACCAACCCCAGTTACCAGCTTCCTTTCGGTTTTGTCGAAGGGTGCCGTGGTTTTCATCTTTATCACCGTGCTTTACCGAGTATTTGGTTCGCTTAAAGAGGAATGGCTCTACGCCATCAGCATCCTTTCGATGCTTACCATGACTGTTGGTAACCTATTTGCCATGCGCCAAACCAACCTGAAGCGATTCCTGGCATTCTCGTCTATTTCGCAGGTCGGCTTTATCCTTGTGGGTATTGCAGGAGCTTCGCAGGTAGGTCTCGACTCGTCGGTTTACTTCATTATCATCTACCTATTCAGCAACATTGCGCTATTTAGCATCATTGGTGCTGTTGGCGATGCCACCGGAAAGGAAGATATCAACAGCTACAAAGGATTCTTTAAGTCGAATCCGTTCTACGCACTGGTGTTCGCTATAGCGCTATTCTCGCTTGCGGGTGTTCCACCAACTGCCGGATTCTTTGGTAAGTTCTTCCTGATTATTTCGGGATTGGGCTCTAAGCTTTACCTTCTTTTGGCGGTTGCCACCATCAACATGGTGCTGTCGCTGTACAACTACCTGCGCATTGCAAGGGTTCTTGTAATTAGCGCGCCAACCGAGGAATCGGTTCCGCTGGTAAAAGGTCCGGTAACCACAACTATAGTACTTGTTGTTTGTACTATCTGCTTGGTTGCACTAGGCTTTGTAGGCTCGCTGTACAAGCTAATCGACGTACTAGGCTCTGCAGCTTAGGGAAACTAGGTAAAAGAGAATAGCGTGCAGGAAGCTACCGCTATTCTCCACAACCAAAATCTCGATACTTGCGCCTAACGTATAGTACCTAATGTCTAAATTGTAAAAAATAGAACCATGGCAATAAATTCACACCATACCGTAGCGGAACTTGATGGCAAGTCTTGCTCGATTGTTGAGAAAGCCACTACGCCCGAGCGTGCCAAGCATATCTCCGATATCCTCCGCGCAAACGGATACGAAGTTGTTACCGTCGAGCAAAACGAGAAGGTAACCGTTGGCGTTACCGACTTGGGCTTTAACCAACTTATGGCCGTTTACAATCGCTACCTCAAGACTAAAGAGGGAAAGATGGTAACACCAGCACTTTGGTTCCATAACGATAGCTCGTACAAGGGGCTATACTGGCTGAGATAGGGTATAACCCTTCGCTTGTCGGTAAGCATGATACAAAAACCGATATTTTTGCACCATCAGCACATAAAAGTAGAGGCTACCCCATTTGGAGTAGCCTCTATTCTTCTATATGAGGGTATACCGGATCGAAAGTAGGACCTTAGGGCTGCCCCCCGATTGTAGGTATCGAACGTTGCCTACTTTTATCTTCAACTCCACCTACTCCATCCTCTTGAGCTCCCTATCAATCTCCTTTACCAGCTCACGGGCATCTTTAATGGTACTTTTATCATACATTTGGGTAATAATTTCACCAAATGATATGAGGTACTGGGAGTTCATGCGCATCTTTCGATATGCGCTCTCCCTATGGCTAACATCGCCAGCACTCATCGCCAGTATATCCAGCGATTTGTAGAGATACTGAAAGTAGAGGTTGTTTAAGTCTATGGTGTTTAGCACATCCTGCTGGTAGTAGTCGAGCAGTTTCTTTTTCAGCGTCTCGTTTTTCGATTTCGAAGCCCGGTTTCTCTATCCTATACGCTGATTTTTAGACTACAATAGCTGTTTTTGTGAATCCAACCTACCGATTTGCAAATACAATCGGTAGGTTAGCAGCTACAATGGGCTGGTTGGCAATTACAATAGGCTAGTTTGCAAATTACAATAGCCTGGTTTTCGATTACATTAAGGTGGTTTGCAAATTACAATAGGCAGGTTTGCAATTACAATAGGGGCGTTTGCAAATTACAATAGATAGGTTTGCAATTACAATAAGGTGGTTTTCAATTATAACAAGCTGATTTGCAGCTTTAACTAGCCGAGTTGCGTCCTCAACACTCCATTATACGGCTTCTAAAGCCGATTTTGTAGATATCGATTAAAGATTTTGCAGATACTAACCCCGATAGTGCGCCTTACTGTTCCATTTGGCGGCCTACATACGCACGTATAACGCCATATTTACACTATTACCGCAATTTATTACCCATTATTTAACCTCCATCCTGCATAATACAGCCGTTTTTCTTGAAATGAAATCGTCCCCCATTGTAAATTATACTCCTAAACCTAAAGTTGACGTTCGCATGAAAGCTGTTAAGCCACAACTTGAGCAAAATATCAAATCGAGGTGCCGTGTGGTTATTGCCTCTCCCGAAACTGCGATCCATAACGCGGAAAAAATGCTTGCCGAAAATATTCTCCTCGATATGGAGCACCGAAAAGCTACTTGCAAGGCACTTTCGCAGGCACTAGCTAAAATATTGACAAAAAAAAGACGGGTAAAAGAGCGCTGTGGCACCCTGATAAACCTAACTATCGAAGGAAATCGTATGCTCGAATCCGTAAAACCTACCTCGGAGATAAATAGGAGCAACATAAAGGTAAAAACGAAGCTGGACAGAATGAAAATGGCCGACTTTTTTAAGGAGTGCGAGGTTACCAGCAGCAACCTGCTACAGCAGCAGCGGCTGCTACTGCTGCACGGCTACACCGATGCCCAAATAAACCAGCTATCGGTGGAGCTTGCCCTAACTAGTAGCATTCTTACAGATATTGCGGAAGATACCCGCTCCTATTCCGAAATACGTGCACGGCAAAACTTAACGGACAGCTCGATATTCGAAAAGTTAAACAGCCTAAACCGCATCATCGAAATTAACAAGGTGCTAATGCCAACGCTTTTTCGCGACTACTTTGCCATTAAGCTCGCAACAAGAAGGAAGCATGACCACGGCATTAAGGTAATTGCTACCTACAATGGGCAACCGCTGGCTAACGTGGCGATAAAAGTATACAACCCAGCAATACCTGTAAGCCGCAAAGCGTCGGCTGCCAAAAGAGCAGCAGCTGCCCCGGCAAATACACAGAAGATGGTGTACAACAAGCTCACCCAAACCCGTGGCACATCAAATATTAACAACCTTAAACCCGGCACCTACCGCATGGTAGCTGCCAAAATCGGATTCGAGGAGCAGGAGCTTACCGTGTACGTCAATCCTAAAGAGTTTACGTTAGTAAACATTGAGCTGGCACCGCTGAAAACCAATGACCAAAGGTAGAAAACACAAGTTTTAAGTGGCGCTACCGTAAACAAAAGCTAGTAACACCCATATTTAGGATGAGAAGTTGAAGTCCGCTGCTTTAGCGTATAAAATATTTTGCAATAGTCGTAAACCAATCGGCGCTGCTGATGCTCGTTCATTGCTATTTTAAAAACGTCAGCCCCCATCTGCATCAATCGCCCACCATTTCGCTGAATACGCTCTACAAAAATGCTATGCGTCCCTGTTGGTAGCCGATGAAAACGGTAATACCAATAACCAATCGCGGTACCAATGCCTCGCTGCAAGTCGAAAAGTTCGAAGCTACCAACCACTATGCAGGCATAGGCCCAACACTTTTCCGTCAACCACCGAGTACAGCGCAAAGAGTTGTAGCTCTTATATAAGTACAGGTTATACCGGAAGGAAAAGGTCGAGCACCCCATACGTAAAACGGATATTATGGTGCGTGAGCCTACCAAACCGCAGGTAAACCAGCACAATATAGAAATGGAGAGATACCAACCGAGTAAGAACATAAAAAAGTACCCGATGAGAAGATACCCTTCGTAAGATGCAGGAGCTACAAAA
Source organism: uncultured Acetobacteroides sp. (assembly GCA_964292015.1). Classification (GTDB taxonomy): domain Bacteria; phylum Bacteroidota; class Bacteroidia; order Bacteroidales; family ZOR0009; genus Acetobacteroides. Next base: position 1,648 of record CAXYUU010000006.1, on the reverse strand, counting down.
TAAAAAATCTTTTCCAAGTGTTAGTTTACTATAACAACCGAAAAGTGAAGCCTTTATTTAGGTAAACTTGCAAGACTATATACTAATTATTCGCGGAACTCATTAATGAGAATATTTTCAATAATTCTTTTTGCCCTAATAGTAGGCTGTATTACTGTTAGAGCTGAAGTACTTAACGTTGTAGGGTTCGTTAAGAATGAACAAACAGGCGAGCCTATTGCCTTTGCCAACGTGTACTTTAAGGGAACATCTCTTGGTACACGAACAGACATGATGGGTAGGTTCGAAATTATGAATAGGTCGAAGATGGATACGCTATCCATCACAGCTGTCGGCTTCAAAACCCAAGAAATAGCCATTGCTAAAATCCGTAAAGCACCCCTAGAGGTACTTATGCCCGAGGAAAGCTACACCCTTGGCGAAGTGGTGATACGTCCGAACGAAAATCCGGCACATCGCATTATCCGAAATGCCATTGGCACAAGGGGACGCAACAATCCGGAGAAGATTGCAAGGTATAGCTGTACCACCTACACCAAGTTTGCCGTATTTCTCGACAATACCAGCAAAAATGACAGCACCCTATCGAGCCGAATGCTCCATAAGCAGCTTAAAGATCCTAAGCTACCCATTTTTTTCTCCGAAAAGCTGGCTAACAACCACATCGATCAGGAAAAAGGGATCGAAAAGATGGATATCATCGCCAAACAGCAAAGCGGCTTAGGAATACTCGACGATATTCAAATTGATGGATACTCTACCGCCATGAATACCGAGATAAACTTTTACCAAAATAAGATTGCGCTCTTTGGAAAGGTATTTCCCAACCCTATTGGCGACAACGCCTTTACCTACTACAAGTTTAAGCTGAAAGATAGCACGTTTACCGGCGATCAAATGCAGTACACCATCGACTTTAAGCCAAGGCATAAAAAGGATTTAGCCTTTAGAGGTACGATGCTCGTACTGGGCGACTCGTGGAACATTGCCAGCATAGAAACCGAGCTCCCAAAAGAGGCCAACATCAACTTTTTAAACTCATTCGAGGTAAAGTATGAGTACCAACGGGTAAACGATACGCTCACCTTCTTCAAAAAGAATGATATTCGGGCTAAGCTCTACTACCGAAAGGCCGAAAAAACGGCCGGTATCACCACCCTTTCGGTAAATAAAACAACGCTATCCCATAATATTGCCATAGGAACCGATTCGACGACAAACATTCCCAGCAGCAGCAGCATGGCCGGCTTAAGACCGGTAATGCTCACCCCCGACGAGCTAAAGATGAACCACTCCATCGACTCGTTGAACCGCTTATGGTGGATGAAGGGAATCGACAAGCTATCAACAGCAGCCTTAACCGGATATTTCCCACTGGGGCAAATCGACTTTGGCCCTTACGCGAGCTATGTACGCCATAATAAGGTGGAGGGACTAAGGTTTACCATGGCTGCACGAACGGGCGAATCGTTTCATCCGAACTACTCCATTGCCGGCAAGCTCGGATATGGAAATAAGGATGCCGCCTGGAAGTATGGTGCCGGTTTTACCTTCAAGCCCAACCTCGAACGACGGCTGCTGATGGGAATTGAGATCGATCGCGACATGACCATCATCGGAAGTAACGGAAACCTACGTTTTATTCGCG
>CAXYUU010000005.1:0-30162 GCA_964292015.1 uncultured Acetobacteroides sp. | reverse complement strand
GAGTTGAGTAGGAACGTTGTCTTCCTAAGACCGCTTGGCCTCCGACTTATTAACATTTATGGGTTCACTAATTACCATCTCGTTATTCTGCCTTGCCTGTAAATAGCCCCCATCCTTTTCGATAAGACTAAGCAACTCAGCAGATTTTCCGGAAATACCAACTCCTGCAATATGCTTTTGCACCATTGAGGTATCGCTCATCCTAAAATCCTCTATATACCACATGGCATACATGGATGAATCATCCTTAATAATACGATCGACCATGTTTTTGTACAAGTCGAATTTAAGATCGCCCATACCACCTTGACTCTCGAAACAGTAGGCGGTAGTCTTTAACGAGCCAATCTTCTCATCAACATAGTCGCTCGCCCAAGCGGCATTTTCACGACAATTTACAGTGGCGTACTTTTCGGCATCTTCAGAAACAATCTTGCTTGTACGTAAAAGAACAACGGCCATTATCAATACTAGAATAACCCCTGCTGCTCCAATTACGGCCATATTAATTTTACCCCGAATACTACTATTCAGATAAAACTGCTTCACTTTTTTTATCATCCCAATATGTTAATCAGCAACAAAAGTAGCGCGTCTCGCTCTTTGATTAGAATTCGTTGGCTAACGTTAACGATTAAAACAACAAGCGCTGCAAATTCAGCTCTAATTGACACTTGTTGATTTATCCTAGCTATTACCTCCTATAAGTAGGTAAACTCTGAGGGCTCTACTTCAGACCCCCCAGAGTTATTTAACCAATAAACAGTATAATAAACAACATGAAAACTATTCAGCTAAGTACGGGTTGTTGGCAACTGCATCCTTAGGAAATCGAACCACATAGCGTGGATCGTTCTGCTTCAGGGTGTACGTTTGGCCATCGAACATCTTTACGATTTCGGGCTTTCCATTACGCTTAAGGTCGAACCAGCGGAAGCCTTGGAAGGCCAACTCACGAGCACGCTCGTCGAAAATTGCCTTAACCAGCTCCTCCCTACCCATTGCGTCAATCTCGGCAGCGCGTTGGGTATAGTAATCGGGCCTAAGCCTATTCTTTAGTAGGGTCTTTACGGCATCCTTTGCCTCAGCAAGGTTACCGTTGCTGCTTTGAGCGATAGCCTCAGCTTTGATAAGGTAGAACTCGGCGGTGCGCATCGAAACTTTACAATCGGGTTTATCTTCAGCATTCACCTTTGTACCATCCCATGAACTGGTATAGAAGGTTGTTAACCTTAAATCTTTTTCGTTATAATACTTCGATAAAAAATCATCAGAAACAAGTATGTCGCGGATAATGCTGCTACCTGCAGTTTTCTCAAGAGCAAGTACATTTTCAACCGACTTAGCCAAGAATGGTAGCGTAAATGTTTTCGTGTTGAAATCTTCGAGTTTATCCGTTATTGCCAACGCTTTAGTGGCATACTGTATGGCGTTATCGTAGCTCTTTGTTGCAAGGGCAAAGCGAGCCGCAAAGCCAAAGGCAGACACTTTAGAGAATCGGTAGTTATAGCCTTGAGGCTGTTTTTCGATATTAACTAGCGATAGTCCTTTTTCAATATCGCTGCCTATTTGAGCATACACTTCGGCAACTGTGTTGCGCTTATAGATGGTTTCGATATCTATTTTTGTTGCTAACGGAATGGCAAGCGTTGTATTAGGATCGGTAGCGCCATAAGAATCTGCGTAAAGGTTCACAAGATTAAAGTGTACATAGGCTCTTAATAGGTAAGCTTCGCCCAGTAGTTGGTTTACCAGTTCAGGGGTTGCTCCTGTTGCGTTAGGGCCATCTGCAATAACGTTGTTAACATGCAAAAGCACCTTATACGACTGCTGCCAAGAGTACTGCTTGGTATTGGCAATCTGAAGAACATCGTTCCAAATATACACATCGTGGCATGTCTCAAATAGAAACGAGTTTTTATCTAATAAAGCCTCGTCGCCTCTAAGTGCTATTAGCGATCGATCTTCAGAAATAGTACCGTAGGCACTAGTAAGCACTCCCCTGAAATCGCTATATGTCTTTGGAATTATACGTCCTACCGGTTGGATGTCTAAAAACTTATCACACGATGCCGAGAATAGAGCTATAACGGCAATTAGTGCTATGTTAATTCTTTTCATTGTTATTCGATTAGAAGGTTACGTTTAATCCAACGCTAATGGATTTTGGAATTGGCTGAGCATAAATATTTCCGTACGATTCAGGATCGAAGAATCCGTTAAAGTTGGTGCCAAATACAAATGGGTTACGTGCCTCAACGCTAAGTTTTGCACTCGACACGCCCAACTTGTTAAGTATTGAAGAGGGTAAGTCGTAACCTAAACGGATGCTGTTAACACGAATAAAACTTACCTCTTTGTACCAAATATCTAAATCTCGAAATGCATTTATAGGCATACCATCGCCAGTCATCCAGTAGTATTCGTCGTTGCGAGTTTCGTTGTAACTGGTTGCACCAACAATTGCAGGATATTTTCCGGTGGTGTTATTGGCCGACCAAATATCGTTTATGCGATTGGTAGTATTGTATCCGCGATCAAATTGGGTCATACTGTAGAAGGGAGTCTCTTTTACCCACTGCTTAATATTAAAGCTCATGGAGATGTTTAGCGAGATTCCTTTATACTTGAAGTTGTTGATAAAACCACCACTAAGCATAGGATCGGTAGACCCCATATAGGTGTATAAGCCGCGAATTTGGCTGTCTGAAAGTTTAGTCTTTACTAATTGAGGCTCGTGTGTATCAACTGTCCCCCAATCTGGGTTACCTGGAGTGATTGTCTGTTGTAGTTGGAAGAAATCCCAGACCGAAGTCTTTTTCCCATCTTTCCAGAATAGAGGATAACCTTGAGCATCGAGCCCTGCTGTCTTAATAGCAAAGAGTGCACCTACAGGATGTCCTTCACGCGATGGTGTTACACTATTTTCAGAGACCTCCTCTCTGTTAACTGTATTGATGTTTTTAGAGATATTAAAGTTAGTTGTCCACGAGAAGTTTGGGGTTTGAATGTTGCGTGTACTAATATTAACCTCAAACCCTTTATTGGTAACCTTTGCCCAGTTTACAGACGTGTAATTATGACCATTTTCTAAAGGAAGAGCGTGAGTTGCAATTAAGTCGCTTGATACACGATTGTATAGATCTACTCCAAGAATAATACGATTCCTAAAGATGCCAAAGTCGACACCTCCATTCCAGGTTGCCGTTTTTTCCCAACGTAAGCGACTATTGGGTAGTCCATCAATAATTACGCTTCTCTCTGTATTGTCAGGGAGCAGTGTTGCATTACTGAGTGTGCCTAATATAAATGGCGAAGTGTTCTTGTCTATATTTCCTTGAAGACCATAAGAACCACGAATTTTAAAGGTGCTAATAAACGAAGTATTTTTCATCCATGCCTCGTTAAGAACATTCCAGGCACCACCTGCCGACCATAAAGGTAAATATTTGTACTTTGGATCGACTCCAAATAGGTTAGACCCATCGTACCTTACACTTCCAAAGATGGTGTAGGTGCGATTGTAAGTGTACGATGCCGTAGCGAAGAACGAGGAGTAAGCATTCTCGTTTAGCTGCTTGTTAAAGAGTTTGTATTCTTTTGCATCATCCTCTGTTGGGAATATAATAGAGCGAGTAGTTAGCGTACTTGCATCAAACCCGTACCCTGTTGTATTTATATCCTTACTGCTTGTTTTACGAAGTTCGTTGCCAACCATTAAATCTACCTCGTGTTTCTCTGCGATAGTACTGTTGTACTCCAGCATATTCTTCCAGTTCCACTGATCCGATCGGTTCTCGAAGTTCTTTATAATTCCTCCTTCGGGAATAAAGTAGTAATACTTCTTTGTTGTCTTGTTGTACCTGCGGCTTTTTTCGCGTACTAATCGAGAGAAATAGGAATCTTGATTCCCAACTTGTTCAGTATTGGCATTGTCATACTGCACACCTAACTGCGAAGTGTACTTAATATTTTTCCAAACATTCCATTTAAGGTCGAAAATAGCATTAATGCTTTGTGTCTTAAGAATGTTTGAGGTGTTATTCCGCTCTTCAATAAAATTAAATTTTACGTACCTGTCACTATACCCTTCGATTTCTTGATCGTAGATATAACCTGAGGCATCTTGAATAGCAAGGTAAGGATTTGCAGAGCGAGAGTAGCGAGCAGGGTTGGTGAAAAGATCAGTACCGGTTAAGTAAGACTCTTGTCTCTTTTGGTTGGTAAAGAGCGATGCTCCAACAGTTAGATTTTTGTGCAGTTGGAACTCGCTTTTCATGGTTAGATTCAAACGGTTCATTCCTGTCCCAATGGTTGTTCCCTTTTCGTTATAGTACCCAGTGGAGAAGTAATAGTTTGCCCTATCCGAACCGCCCGATATACTTAAGCTATGATCTTGGTTAACTGCACGCTGATATAGTTCATTCCCCCAGCTGGTATTAGTTGCCCTTAGAGCCTCTATTTCGGCTTTGGCTTCATTCGATAGCGAATTATAACCTCCAATTTGATAGGTGTCGTAAGCTCCATACTTGTTTAGGATACGAGCAACACCACCTCTGTCATTGCGGAAGGTAAGATCGCTTCGGCTAGCAAGTGCAAGTTCCATATCTACCTTTTCGTTAGATGATAGTAGATGTAACTTGTCGAAATTGGGACGCATAACTACCGAGAGATTAGTGTTGAAGTTGACGGTCATATTACCCTTCTTGCCCTTCTTTGTAGTAATGACAATTACACCGTTAGCAGCACGAGCGCCATAAATAGCGGTTGCAGCAGCATCTTTTAGGATGGTGATGTCGGCAATGTCATTCGGATTTAAACCTGCAATGGAGGAGTTAACCAGCTGGTCTATGTTTTTATCCTTCATATCGGGCAGGCTTGTCCCTTCTAGGGGCATACCATCTAGTACCCATAAAGGATCTTGGCTTCCCGAAAGCGATGCCGTACCACGAATACGGATTTTAGCAGGACTACCAGGTGCACCCGATACTACGGTCGATTGCACTCCTGCAATTTGTCCGGTTAGCATCTGATCGACACTGGCTACACCAGCCTGCTTCATATCCTTTACCTCGAGTTTTGACACCGATGAGGTATTCTTACGTTGCTTGATGTTTTGGTAGCCGGTAACCACCACCTCGTCGAGCGCAGTGTTCGACTCCACCAGCCTTATCTCTATTACACTTTTCCCTTCCACGTTAATCTTCTGCGTGTCGAAGCTAATAAAGCTGCAGGTAATAGTAGTCACCCCCTTGGGGACTGTGATGGAGAAGTTTCCGTTAACATCGGATACTGTCCCCATGTTGTAGTTGGAGATTACCCCCTTCATGGTTGTTTCGGCACCAATGGTTTGATCGACAAATATCGATGCACCGGGTAGCGGTAGCCCCTTAACGCTGTCGAGTACCTTTCCCTTAATTACGCGGGACTCCTGCGCCGATAGCACAAGCGGGAAGACCAGCAGCAAAAGCACAGCCAGCTTTTGCAATGATTTCAAGTAGTTGGAATTATTCATAATAATGATTGTAGTAGCTTATTTTCTGAGAGAATCGTTGATTCGAAGAAGCATATCCTCGTAGTGATACTGGGTATTCATATCGCCACTCTTAACCTTTGCCTTAAGCAGCTTTTCGATCTTTAGAAGCTCGCCGCGCTTGATAGACAGGACATCGAGTACACGATCGGGACCATACAGAACTCGTTCCGATTCGAGAGAATGCTGTGCATGACACTCGGGATGTGAGCATAGCTGATTTGTCTGATTAAAAAGATTATCTCCCATTTCGTCTTCATACAGCTTCTTCTTTTCCTTCGATACTGCTGTACGATCGCTTACAATTATAAGGGCATCAATGTATGCTTTTTGGGTAGCGCGCTCGTTAATATCGAGGCTTTGTCCCTTGTTGGTTTTGCTAAATAACATGTTGTCGATATCGGCAAACATTTCGGTTGCAGAATATGCTTTGGCACCATATCGAGCCTCGTTTGCCACCATTCGGCTAATACGACCGTTTTCGAGCAGATCCCATATTACGTACGACTGGGCATTTTTGAAGCTAGCATTTGGCTCGTGCTCGCGAAAGTTGTCTGGAGCCTGCTTAATGGGATAGATATAGTCGTATACCTGATTTTTAAAGAGCCAGTCGGGCATCGAAAAGACATTACGAAGTAGGTAGGCTACTGCCTCTTTTTGCTTTTCCTTTTCTACAAAGGTGTAGGTCTTTTTTCCATCGCCCATTACGGTACTGTTGATGTAGATACCACCAACATTGGTTAGTACGTGGTATGTGTACATATACCACTGTCCGATGATAGCGTTAACCAACATACCCGCTTGTAGGTAGCTTTCGCCATCCTTTGTTGTCCAGCTTAGGATGTTAGGCATAAGGCGCTGCAGGTTTTTTAGCCCGTATTCGCTTGCCTTTACCGAATTATCTCCAAGATCTTCGGTTTGCGCTCTTGGATCGAGCGCTGTACGCATATCCTGAGTAGGTAAATATGTTAAGTAAGGATTGCCGTTGGCCTTATTCAGTATCTTTTCACTTTCAACCTGATCGTCGAACGGATTTTCCTTACCATAGTAGCGGTAAGCCCACTCGATGGCATACTTGTCGTACACACCAATCTTGGGAGTGATATCTACCACCTTGTCTTCGGGCTGCGCCACGTAGTTAAAGCGAGCATAATCCATAATCGACGAGGCTGTAGCGTTACGCTTACAGAAATCGGGGTTACGCAGCGAGTCGACTGGGTAAAATGATGACGATCCCATGTTATGTTTTAGTCCTAACGTGTGGCCAACCTCGTGAGATGAGATAAAACGAATAGCCTCGCCCATGTGTTCATCTTCGAAACGATTTCCGCGCGACTTGCTATCGATAGCACCAGTTTGTACGCGCATCCACGACTGTACTGCCGTCATTACGTTATGCCACCATACCACATCGGACTCAATAATTTCGCCCGAACGAGGATCGCTAACCGATGGTCCCATGGCATTGGCCATATCAGAAGCGGTATAGGTAATGGCCGAATAGCGAACGTCGTCGATATCGAAGTCAGCATCATTATCGGCAACCTCCTTAGCGATGATGGCATTCTTAAAACCAGCTTGCTCGAAGGCAACCTGCCAGTCGTACACCCCTTGAATGATAAACTTGCGCCATTTAACAGGAGTTGACGGATCGATATAAAAGATGATGGGTTTTATAGGTTCTACCAGCTCGCCACGGGCATACGCATCCTTATCCTTTGGTTCTAAACGCCAGCGGGTAATCAGCGAACGCTTGTCGAGCTGATGCTGATCATCGTTAAAGTACCAGCGCTTAGTTGCAAAAAAGCCAACTCGCGAATCCTCGAATCGAGGTACCATAGGCTTTTCGGACAGAAGCACCAAATTGGAGGTTACCTCAACGGTAAGCTTGGCACTAGTTTCTGCTGTAGGTATTGTTGTGGTTTGAAACGATTTTACCACCACGTTATTGGGAAAACTCTTTGCGCTGCTGATGTAGGAGTAGTCGGTTAGCGGGCTAGTACCCAATCCGGTCATCCCAAAAACGTTGTTGAAACTTTTTTGATCGCCGTTGTACACCTTATTTACCTTTACCAGCACCGAGCTGCTATCCTTTGAGTAAGCTTCGATTTTGAAATACTCCAGGATGTTAGGTGCAAAGTTGTCGGCAACGCTGCGGGCAATTTTGTCGCCTGCCTTAACCTCAATAAACGGCTTATCGTTAAGTACAAATACCTTCTTCAGCTCCTTATTTAAGGTAAAGCGAATTACTAGATTTTCGTAGTTCATGCCCTTGTTAATTCCGGCATCGTTTAGTGCCGATGGCACCTGCGACAGCTTGTTAACAATCAGCATATCGCGATTCATGAGCTTAATAGGAATCTCGAAGTAGTAGTCGTTCTCCTTTTTATAAATGGTAAAGAGTCCAGAGTCGGCTTTGGCGCCTTTGGTTAACTCGGCAAACGTCGATGATTTAGTAGTGGTCGTATCGACTTTCTTCTTTTTCCAAAATAGAAGTCCTTCCGCCTTGGCATCTACCGGATTTTGGTAGAATAAACCTGCGGTCAAAATAAGAAGTAAGGGTAGGTTGGTCAGCTTTTTCATTGCGTGTTTTGTACGGATATTGGTCCAATATATAGACGTCATCCGTCATAGAAAACTCTTAGGGCGTGAGGTTGGAGATTTAAGGAATAGACTAGGCGATTTTCGGAGTGAAACACGACAGAAATTCGTAGAATTTAGTGCTGTTTAACCCGATAATGCCGCATAAAACAGGCATCTAAACGTTCTCCATCTCCTTCAAATGGTACCGGAAAAAAGATTACCCTCAACCGATAAGGCATATCCTCTGCCGCCAAAAAGAAATCGGCAGCTAGATACTCGAGCGCTGCCGCATTACAATTAAAATTATGTATTACAAAGGTTAGCCTCAGCACAGCATCCCCCATTGTCTCGCTTACGCTTGCCTGCACGCCCACGTTTAACCGTGCCTTTCGATGGGCAAGGCGGTGCGGCCATTGCGTTCTCTACACCACATCCCATATTTTAGGTGGGGTGTATACCCTATTCACCCCCTTACGGGTTGGATAGGCACCATACGAGCGATGGTACGGATTCGAAGTAGCATTGCGGATCAACCAGAAACGTACTCCTACTTCTCACCTCTAAATGCTAATGCCTCCAGTCTGGCGAGCTCACGTCCTACCACAATTCAGGCAACATCTATCACTGCCTGCGGGGTATACGCTTCGAGGTATCGTAGCGAATTAACCGGAAACGCACTCCCACTGCTCACAACTAGAATCTAATGTCTCGCATCTAATACCTCAGGCCTAACATCCCCTATCTCCAAAATAGGAATGCTTGCCGAATACCGTCCATCCTCAACCGCAAAACGGCACTCCTTCGTGGTGAGGTAGCTATACCGCTTAACCAGGTTGGCCAACCCCTTTCCCGTACTTTCGACCACACCGATGCGCCGGTTTAGGTTGTTGGTGACGGTAATACAGCCGTTGGCAACAGCTATTTCGATAGCCAACGGATGGGCTACGCTTGCCATGTTGTGCTTTATGCAGTTTTCCACCAGCGTTTGAATGGCCAGAGGTGGTACTCCCTGCTGGGGCATCGGCGGAACAGCCGCAGCAAACCGAATGGACTCGCCAAACCGGATGCTTTGTATGTGAATGTAGTTGCGGGTAAACTCCATCTCCTCGGCAATGGGCACCACATTACGGTTTTCCATCTCCAACAGGTAGCGGTACTGGCTCGACAGCGACCGCGTAAAGGTTACCGCCTGATCGGGGTTTCGCTTGATTAGCGCCACTAGCGATCCTAGCGAGTTAAACAGGAAATGGGGATTGATTCCGCTCTTCAGGTTCTCGAGTTCCGAGGTAACCATCTGCTTGTTCTGCTGCTCGGCCTGCAGCTGCAGCTTAAGCACATCCTTTTCCATCTCCTTACGCTTAACCATCTCCTTTTGCCAAAAGAGCACCCCAATAAAAATGAGCAGAATAAACAGCACCATTGGTAGTATGATTAGCAACCAGGTGTTACGCTGATTTTTAACCAGTATTTCGGCCGTTTCGAGGTTGGGAACGCTTACCGAAATAAGCAGCCTTTCGTTGCCCAAGGTAAAGGGGTACGAATGGCGGTAAACCTTAACCCCCAGATATTGCGACTGCTCGCTACGCTGTAGCATTCCCGTATCGAGCATCCCGGCAAGGGGTAACGAATCGGATAGCTCCCTATCGCGGGTGCCAATCAGCTTTTCGTCGGGATGGTAGAGCGTAAACCGGTCGGGGGTGATGATGGTAACGTACGCCCGCTGCATCTCGCGAATATTTAGGAGCTTGGCATGAAAGGCAACCAAGTCTACCACCAGTCCAACCTGAACCAATCCCTGCTTGCCGTTTCTGCTGGTGTAGATGCGCAGTAGCGGATGCTTGTTATGGTTTGCCACCGAGTAGCTAACCATAATCCGACCCGGCTTACCTTGGGGAATGTCGTTTAGGTACGAATTCTGCTGAAATTCGGTGATGCCACTACCGTAACACCCATCAATCCGATTCCACGAGAGCACCACCGACGAGTCGGTGGCCAGCATGCTGCCGATTGCCCGGTTTAGCGCGTCGTTTTGGTTAGGCAACTCGGAGTATAGTATGTCGAGCCGTTTTACGTCCTGTGCGTAAACCTCCAGCATCGACTTAACGATCACAATATTATTCTGGGTAACCCGTTCGGCCATTTCGTAGGCTCGCTTTTGATCCTCCAGCAGCATTTGGTGCTGAACGCTTAGCCCCGTAATAAAAAGGACCACCATTAGCAGCAAGCTGCTCGCTACAACCAGCTGAATAGGCCTGCGCGTTACTCGCTTAACCATAGCTTAAAGTCGTTTGCACGGGCGTAGCTAATTATCACATCGTCTTCGGTTTCGGGCGTAAGCCGTACCTTAATTCTACTCTTGGAGTAGGGCAGCAGCTCGCGCACGCTGTTGATATTTACGTAGTACTTGCGGTTGATGCGAAAGAATTGTTTAGGATTAAGCTCCTCGGCCAGCTTGGCCAAGGTGGAGTCGTAGAAGTACTTCTTTCCGTCGCGGGTAAAGGCAAACAGGTGCTTGTTGTCGGCCATGAAGAAGGCAATATCGCCCGCCTCGACAGGCTTTTGAACCACGCCCATGGCCAGAATAAACCGTTTTTTGTAGCTTTTACCCTGCGAATCGCCCAGGTGAAGGTACTCCATGAGCTGGCTAATGGGCGAAAGGACAGGCTGAAGACTTCGGTACTTGGTAATGGCGCGCGATAGCGGCTCAATCTCGATAGGTTTTAGCAGATACGAGATGCTGTTGAGCTCGAACGCCTTTATGGAGTAGCTATCGAAGGGGGTGGTAAATACCACCGGAATGGTGATGCTCACCTGGTCGAATATGCTAAACGAAAGACCATCGTTTAGGTGGATATCCAAAAATATAAGGTCGCAGGTATTGGCGCGCAGCCACTCCACGCTGGTGGCAATGCTGTCGAGCTTGGCCACCACCTCTATTCCCAAATCTACCTCCCGTAGCAGCTCCTCCAGCTCGTCGGCCAGCAGCTGCTCGTCTTCGATAATAACAACTTTCATACCAGTGTAGTTATGAGGACAAAAGTACACTTTTATTTACAGGAAAAACGCCGATGCGAAGGCGGAGAGTGAATAAATTGCCCGATGCCGCTACCGGCATCGCCCAATAACCAACCATATTTACGCCCAGCACACCAGCAATTAACGCCACGGAAAAAGGAATAATCGGCGTATACCAAGCTTTCGGAAAGGATTACCTCCCGCAAGCCCAACCGCTGAGCGCTGACTGGGCATGATGAAAAATTTAAGCTCTTCGAAGGGTTGCGGGCCAGCTAAAACAAGTAGCGCTGGCCATACCCAACCATTAAAACGTACTAACAACCTGCTGTTACGGTTATCACCAATTTTTTCAGCACTAATCAACGTTGATTAGCGAAAAAATAAGGTGCCGAAATGATGAAATGAGTACCAGCAAGGCCATTTCAGATGGGGAAGCGTTGCCCAACTTTTTTACAGCTGTTTCCCCAATAGGGAAACAGCTGTAAAACCATTTTTAGCCTATTCCCTTTAGGGGGAAATGCTGTTCGAATGTATACAACGTACTCCCCAAAGGGGAATACCCTATACACTCTATTACACCAGTTTCCCGCAATGCGGCAGAGGCAAAAGCAGGTGCGTTGTAGCCGTTCAGCATCGAAAAGGTACTTACTGAACATATTTTGTGCCTTCACCCAAATTTTTTCGGTTAAAAGCAGGGAAAGTATTACCCATTTTACGTAATTTTGGTAGGAACCGCTTTTTTATATGCTTACCCAACACCCAATAGGCATGAAATTTAAGACGCTATCGCTAAACAACCTCAAAATAGTAGAGCTGGCCGCATTTACTAAACCCTGCCTGATCTCGTTAAACAAGTTAGACTGTCCAAACGCTAAACTTGCAGACAAAATTAACGAGCAGAAAATACTTTTCGACAACCTCAAGCGAGTAATGTGCAAGCCCAATATGAAGGAGGCAACAAAAACCCTTCGGCTAGCCGATAAAAAAAGGAAGAACGCCCTCCGCGCCTTTAAGCACTACGTAAAAGCGCAGCTGCTGGATGGTAACGAGCAAACAGCTGCACATGCCGATCAAATTTTCCTCTTCCTCAAGAAGATTGGCCCACAAATAGCCAGCATGGGGCTAATAAAAGAGACGGGAACCATCGAGATGCTTCACCAGCACTTCACCAGCATACCTTGTTACGTAAAATCGGTTGCGGCAATTGGTGCCAACGAGCTTTGGGCCCGTGTATACGATGCTCAGCTGCTATTCGAAAACCTGTACAACGAACGCCAGCAGCTAAGGTTCGAATTTCGGCAAACAGAATCGGCAAGTAAAGCGGCCGATAAGGTTCGCCAAAAATGGGCCGACATATTTGCCTTTATCCAAAGCGCCTACACAATCGAAGAGCGGCCCGAATACCTCAACATAACCACCATTATTAATGTCGAAATCGACAGCACGATGAAAAAGCTGCATTCCCGCACCACAAAGGCCGCTAAGGCAAGAAAGAAGAAGCAGAAAAAGGTTGAGGTGTAAAGAAACCGAATTGGCTATAGCAGCCCTCCTACCATGTAGAGGCAAATCCATTGTAAAAACACCCTTTTACCGAGCTGCCTAATGCAACCCCAAACGTCCAAATCAATCTTATAGCGCAGCCGCAGCAGATGGAGGTTAACGAATATGTTTGGAGGGAGGAATAGGCTGATTGAGAATTTAGTAAGGCAGAGTTACATCGAAGATTCGTACAACGTAAATGAAAAAACCACCTCTCCTCGACAAGTAGGATAAACATCGAGACCGATTAAGCAGTAAACGTAGCTCGCACCCGCAAAACCAATGCTGCTAGGGTAAAAAAGGAGGCAAAAAATCCATAAAAAAGAATATACAAAAAAGTCTATACAAGAAAAATGAATATCGATTATTGCAAGCTTAGTCCCATAGATTAAATGGAGAGGTTACCTCATAAGTGATGAACGTTTTTACCTATCACGGAACAAATGAAGCCCATCAAAAAAACAAGACGTTAACTAACGATTTCTAGCCAATGATTGCTACTTTTACAAGAAGAAATGTTTCATACTAGACAGACTTATACAGACAATTAAATAATAATGAGGAAAAATGTACGACAAATGATAAAATAGCAATTATACTAATAATTAACACTCTAATTAAAAAAAATAACAATCGACATTTTAAAGTATCGGATTTATTGTATATTTGAACTATGACCAAATTAAATGTAAGAAAAGTTGGTCCTATTAAAGATGGACTTGACACAGCTGATGGATTCATTGAATTCAATGGCGTAACAGTTTTTATAGGAAATCAGGGAAGTGGGAAGAGTACTATTGCAAAACTATTCTCAACCTTGAGTTGGATTGAAAAAGCACTGGTAAGAGGCGACTTTACAGAACGCTATGTAATGCAATACAATAGATTCAAAAACAAGCACCTTTCATATCAAAACCTTAGTAACTATTTGACTGATGATTCATATATTGAATACATAGGAAATGCTTATCGCATGGTATATGAAAATAGTCAATTCAATGTTTACCCTAATGCACAAAACAAAAACTACAGCTTTCCCAAAATTATGTATGTGCCTGCAGAACGAAATTTTGTAAGTTCTGTCGACCGTCCCGATTTAGTAAAAAGGCTTCCACTCCCCCTTTACACTTTTATGGATGAATATGAAGACGCAAAACAGCTAATTAGCGAATCCTTCAAGTTACCAATTGGGAATATATCATTTGAATACAAAAAACAAAGTAAGAAGTCCTTTCTTATAGGTGCTGATTATAATGTAGAATTACTGGAAGCATCAAGTGGCTTTCAATCTATGGTTCCATTAATGCTTGTTACACAGCATTTATCTAAAATAATTAAAAATAAGGTAAGTGAATCAAGAAAAGAGATAAGCCGCGAAGACGAAGAAAAGATTCGAAAGACTGTCTCAAAAATGATTGAAGATAAAACCATTTCAGAGGAAGTGCTTAAAGTTTTGCTGGAAAAAATTTCATCAAAATTCAAATATGAATGTTTTATTAACGTAGTAGAGGAGCCTGAACAAAACCTATTTCCCGAATCACAAAAAAACATACTGTTTGAACTTCTTAAGTATAGAAATGAGAACCAGAACAATAAGCTAATCATTACTACGCATAGTCCTTACATGGTAAACTTTTTAAGTATTGCCATTCAAGCTGATTATTTAAAAAGAAAAATAATAGAATCAAATAAATCCGAAGATCTACTGGCAAAACTCAATGAGATCATTTCTGAAGAAAGTGTAATTTCAGATAAGCAAGTTATTATTTATCAAATAAATGAACATGGAACTATAACAAAGCTTCCTGCATCATTAGGAATACCATCCGACAAAAATTATCTAAACCAATTTATTAAACATGGCAACTTGTTGTTTGATTCACTATTAGAAATTGAGGAAGAGCTATGAGTGTGAATTTTTTAGATAATATATACAAAGAACCTGCAAGGAATAATCCTTTATTTGGCCTATGTGATAATCAAGACGGGCAAAAAGCATATAGTGATATAGAAATGCCTGATACTTGGGTAGCAATAGTAAAAAATGATAAAGAAATTGATGTTATTTTTACTCCTGTTGACAAATGCCTGATTAAAGATTATGAATACGAAGGACGCGGGAGATGTGATGGAATTCTTACTTCAGCAGAGCATTTATATTTTATTGAACTTAAAGATCAAGCAAAGAGTTGGATTTCTGATGCAATAGAACAGCTGGAATCTACAATTGAATTTTTCAAAGAGAACCATGACATAAACACGTTTAGACATAAAAAGGCTTTTGCTTGCAATAAGCAACGTAAATATTTTCAGGAAATTGATAACGAATTAAACCTTTCTTTTTTTAGAAAACATAAAGTAAGGCTAGATATTCAAGCAGAAATCCTAGTCATATAATTTCGTTCTAGCATATTCAATACTGATACTATTTCATCAACAATCAGCACGCCAAGATCTAAAAAGAAAAATAAAACTAAAAAACGTATTTGTTCAAATTAATTTAACTGCTTATTTACAACAACTTAGTTTGAACACAAATGGTTATGCATATAGTCTCTTCGCTAATGCTTGCTTTCTTACTATGATCCAAATAAGTTATAATTCAAAGGGTCGTTCATCTTACTCATCAAGTTATCGCTCGAATAGAACAACACCAACCCTGTCGATATGCTCCCTTAGGCTAAGCTCCTTAATACGATCGTAGATTACCAAATCGAGCTTATAGGGTAGCAGCAGCTCATCGAGATTAACGGATGCTTCGAGAACGTCGGACAGGTTAAGTTCCGAACCTTTTAGGGCAATATCCACATCGGAGCCCTCGGCAAACGTACCTTTTGCCCGCGAGCCAAAAAGAATAATTTGGGTAATGCGGCCATTTCGGCACAGCACCTCAATAATTAGGTTAATGTCGGCATTCAGCAAGCCGTATTTGGTTGTGCTACTCATCAATGTTCGGTTCCTGCTTTTGACACTCCTCATCTAAACGGCTTTTCAGCCTGCTAAGCAGCTCAAAATAGGCATCACGGATATCCTCCACTATTTCGCGAGCGGTATCCTCGTCGTACGTATGGCTGGTTAAGTTCCTACTTTTGTGCATTTTCATCCACCCCTTCCCATCGAGAATGTAGCCATCTTGAAAGCTCTGCTCGATAACCGGACGTGGCCCCACCACATCGCTATACCCCTTATCCTTTAAAAGATCCTGCAAAGTCTTCCAGCTAAGCTCGTAGGTGTACTCAAACGCCTTAATAAGCCCTTGCTCCTCCATCTCGTTAAGCGTTTCCTGCGAAACAAACCGTTCGAGTTGGGCAAATGCCTTTCTGAAATTCGCAAACCGTTGCCTCCATCTAACATCTGGAAAACTTTCGTGCATAACCATCTATTTTATAGTAGGTGTAAATATATAAATTTTCCATCACAAGCGCTTGACATAGATGATTTACGGGCCGATGCGTCAAAAAAAGAAGGGGAGTAATCGTTCGACTACCCCCCTTTTCGTATATACGTATTAATCTCAGAGCCGTGTTCTAGGGCTACCTACCTTCCTATTCGAAACGATGCCTTTACCAGAAAAACGTTGTAGGGAAAGGTTGTGAACAGGTTGCCCATATCCTTTCGTACCTGCGAATGGCCTAGCTCGGTGTTGTGACTCCTATTTTGCGACCACACCACAAAAATAGTATTGCCAGGGGTGTACTCCCACCTAGCCACCATGTTCGAAAGGAACTCGGTGGTGGTAAAGTTAGGATTGTCGAACTTGTACGAGCCCACTCCAACCTCGTTAACCGCGTAGGTATCCTTGGCCAAATCGTACGAAATTTGTGTTGGCGTAAAAATATGGAACCTATCACTGTAGGAGGTACTTTGCACGTTATCGGCACGCTTAAACTCCGAGTAGTCGCCCGTTGCCACAAAAGGTTGCCCCCAGTACTGCAACGATAAGTTGGGCGTAATATTAACGTTTACCCGTAACGAGATACGAAAAGTTTCCTGCTTAATGGTACCCAGCACGTACTGTCGAGAACCGTTAACGTCAAACTTATCTACATACTGCAGCTTGTTTGTTTCGTTGTACATGCCCGGTGCTACCGAAATGTTGAGGTAGGCCGTTGGCCGGTAGGTAAACGACAGGCCTATATCGGTAAAAACATTGCTAGAGTTGTCCATATTTCTACCTCCCGAAACATTGGCCTCCATGTAAAACGGCTTGCTAACATCGGTATTACCGTATATCCATCCGTTGGTGCTATTGCCCATCTTTACGGATGCGCCACCACGAAGCAAATCGGTCGAAACCTGGGCTAGGTTAAAGTTAAGCCCCATGCCCATCGACCATAAATTTGTGAAGCCAATGTTACCGTTAACGTTGCCGCCAATTCCCAGATACTCGCCACCTGAGGTAAACTCCGTCCACTCGTTAATATTGATGTTGGCCGAGCGCATAATTCCCACCGGCTTGTTAAAGTTGTAGCCAACCCAGTAAATTTGGGAAAGTCGGTCGAAATTTCTCGCAAATCCGATATCATTAATCTCCAGCTGGGGCGATTTCCATAGCGCGCAAAACATCATACGGAGGCGTGCCGATTTCTTACTGATGTTATGCTGCCCCCCACTTCCTGTTTGCGAGGTTCGCGACGAGTCGACAGACAAATGCGAAGCATCCGGGCGTTGAAAGTAGTGTCGAGACGACTGCTGCGTTGAAAGAATAGCCTCCTTAGACCCTTCCACATGGCTAAAGTAGGAGTCGATGTTAATCGACCACCTCTTGCTATCGAAGTACTGAAGCCAGTTAACACCTCCGGTAGTGGCGCTCTTGTGTAAAAAGTTGAGCTCGTCTGAGTTTATATCGCGAATGGTAGAGGTAACCATGGCGCCAAACTGGGTATTGGCGTTATTCAACTCCTGAGAAACACGGGCAACCGCATAGTTGGTTAGAGGCTCTACCGCAAATCTACGTTCCGATTTCCCATCGTTAATACGGGCAAACTCCTGCGAGGTTACCGCCTCCATCACGCCAACCGAAAGACCGTTGGGGTTACGCCCCGATATCTTAGCGGCGCCAATAATAGAGGTAAACTCCGATCGCTTGGTATGCTCGTTATCCTTAAGATCGGGCTTGTACTGTGGCCGTCGGCCAATGCGGCGGGTGTAAAACAGGGTTTCGCTGCCCGAGTCGCCATCGCCCACACCTAAAGCGTAGCTAAATATGTTGCGCCCCTCCACAAAAAACGGACGACGTTCCTGCTGGAACACCTCGTAGGCCGACAGGTTAACCTGCGACGGATCGGCATCTACCTGTCCAAAGTCGGGATTAACGGTAATGTCGGTTGTCCAGTTGTTGCTCAGCCCAATCTTTGCGTCGAACCCAACGTTGGCCTTGTAGGAATGTCCGTTACTGCGAAAAGGATTATCGGTATCCTTAAAAAACTTATCGGATTGAGCCACCACGTAAGGGGTTATGTTAAAGGGCAGCTTCGAGTCGAGCTTTTCGTTCCAGCTTAGCACCCCCAGCTTGGCATTCCACCCCTGCTGCTCGCGGCTCATTGGCTGCCACACGCTGCGCTCCTGAAGACGGTATATCAGACGACCAATCTCCACACCCCATTTCGAGTCGCTCGCCGGCTTAAAGCGTAGCTCCGACAGTGGAATACGCATCTCGGCATACCATCCCCTATCGTCTTTCGAAGTTTTCACCCACCAAATCGGATTCCAGTTGGCATCCTGCCCATTATTGTCCGACGAGGTGTAATCCCACTTAACTCCCGCTGCATTTACGTAAAAACAGTAAGCCGTAATATGGTCGTTGTAGCTGTCGAGCTCCAACCCAACACGATCACCCGCAATATCGTCCCTACGCGAGAGAATAGCCGAAATTTTAGACGGTTCACTATCCAGACATCGGAAAGCGGCATAAATGTAGCTATCGTCGTGGAGCAGCTTAAACTCAGTTTGCTGCGATGGTTTGGCGTTATCGTTGGGAATATACTGCGAAAAGTTTCCCTGCCACGTTCCCTGCTGCCAAGCTGCATCGTCGAGCACCCCATCTATGGCAGGTGCCACCCCACTTATCCGCAACATAGACATCTCTCGCTTGGGCTTATCAACGGATGATGCCGCCAGGGCCGACAGTAGGATCGCCAGGGCTATTGCTATTCTTCGAGTAAACATTATTCTTGTTTTTTTGAAGATAAGGACGCAGCCGCCAGAATAAAGTTACATAAAACAGCGTGCGCCACCTGCTTTTCGGCAAAACGGCTGCGCACCCAGCTGGCCGTATGGCCTTAACACCACTCCCCCTCAGCCATTTCCCCAATTTTAATTCCATTCGCTCAAAATGTAGCGCCAGAATTCTATCTTTGCACCACTAAAAGATATATCCCAATGACAGTACAAGAAGTGGAAGATCAAATTGTCGAGGAGTTTAGCTTCTTCGACGATTGGATGGATCGCTATAGCTACCTAATAGAGCTGAGCAAAGACTTACCGCTGATCGAGGAAAAGGAGAAGACCGATCAAAACGTAATCAGCGGGTGCCAATCGCGCGTTTGGGTTAATGCCGAACAGAAGGAGGGCAAGATATTCTTTACGGCAGACAGCGATGCCATTATTACCAAAGGAATTATAGCGCTGCTTATACGCGTATTCTCGGGGAGAACCCCACAGGAAATTTTGAGTAACGAGTTAACATTTATAGATCGAATTGGTTTAAAGGAAAACCTCTCGCCGACACGCGCAAATGGGTTGCTGGCTATGATTAAGCAGATGAAGCTGTACGCGCTAGCCTACCAAGCAAAGGGCGAGTAAACTTGACGCAAAATGGATGCAAACCGCATATTAGAAGTAGAAAGGGCAATTGTCGAACAGCTGAAAACAGTTTTCGATCCCGAAATACCTGTTAATGTATACGATCTGGGCCTCATTTACGAGGTAGAAGTGGAACCCGATGGCTATGCCACCGTTCGGATGACCCTAACCGCACCCAACTGTCCTATGGCCGAGGCCGTAATACAGGATGTAAACGATAAAACACGCATGGCGTCTGGGGTTACCGATGTCACCGTAATTCTCACCTTCGAACCACCTTGGGACAAGAGTATGATGTCGGAAGAGGCAATGCTCGAGCTGGGCTTTTTGTAGGAAATAAAAAAAGAGGACTTAAGTCCTCTTTTTTTATTTCTTCGTTGGCTCGAAAACCCAATCGAGCACCTTTAAATCGCCATCGTTGGGTGCAGGAACAATGCCCAGCACCTTGCATACGATGTTGTACACGTTAAGATTTTCGAATGATGGCGCTTCGTATCCCTTCTTGAACATTGGGCCATCGGCATAAAATATTCCCTGCACATCCTTGTACTCGGGGTCATATCCATGCGTGCCTCCATTAAAATCTCCGGCTCTAGTAGGTTTAACCTTCCATGTTATGCTCCAAAGGCTGTCGGCAACAACGGTAAAATCGAGTGTTCGAGGATTCTTTCCGTAGTGAAGACGAGCGGGCACTTCCAAACTTTTCCAAACCACCAAATGGGGCGTGCGATTAAGTGCGTTGTATACCGAATCGAAGAATTGTGGCTTAGCCTTAATATTCATAACTGGATTATCGGCCTGAACCTGATCTACCCACTCCTGTTTAACGATTGATGAGAGCTCCACCACCCTATCCTTCGAAATGGGTGCCATACCATGATCCGAAACAATAATCAAATTAATCTTACTAGCGTTGGGTAAGGCGCTAAGCTTGCTTCGAAGCACGCCAATAAGGCTATCGAGTGCCTCTACAACCGCTTTTGTTTCTCTGCATTTAGGTCCGTTATGGTGGCTAACGGCATCAGGCTCCTGAAAGTACAGTAGCGCCAGATGTGGTCGGGTGGCCACCGGTAAGTTCAACCAGCTCACCACGCTATCTACCCTATTCGAAAAGGGAACAGAGCCATCGTAGCGCTTCCAAATGGAGGGTTGCAACCCATTTATGGGAACTTCGCTTGCCACCCAAAAGTACGAAGCCGATTTTACGTCCTGTCGTGCAGCGGTATTCCAAATCGGTTCGCCCCCGTAAAACTTAGGGTCAAACTTGGTCTTAATATCCCATGACGAGAACGACACGCTATAGTCTGGAGCATAAAACGAGTTGTTTACAATACCATGATGGTCGGGGTAGGGCCCCGTTACCATACTGTAGTGGTTAGGAAATGTTTTAGAAGGAAAGCAAGGAATCAGCGACTGTGCCCTTACCCCATCCTTTGCCAGCTGATCCAGATTCGGCGTATGGTACAGCTGCGGATAGTCCCACCTAAAACCATCCATCGACACCAGTACTACATATTGATCTTGAGCAAATAGGGAGAGCGAAAATAACAAGCCTACAAAGGACAAAAATAGTCTTTTCATTATTTTGCAATTTTCAACAAGGTACTGGATTTTCCGGATTTAGAAAATCTACATGGTAGATTCAAAAAAAGGTGACCTATTGGC
This sequence comes from uncultured Acetobacteroides sp., assembly GCA_964292015.1. Classification (GTDB taxonomy): domain Bacteria; phylum Bacteroidota; class Bacteroidia; order Bacteroidales; family ZOR0009; genus Acetobacteroides. Next base: position 9,023 of record CAXYUU010000005.1, on the reverse strand, counting down.
CACCTTTTTAATTATTTTGATGCTTTACCAAGCATTTTATCTCTGTCTTTAAGCTTGACCTGCACCTGCTTAAAGCAACGCCAGCCAACTTTTTTGTTGTAACTTCCTCCGCAGTGTTTTTTGCTCCAGCTGTATCCTTTTATCGGCTGTAATATTCCAATGTTGCCATATCTTTCATTTCGGCCTTACACCTACACTCAAGAGTACGTCTTTCATTAGCTACTGCAGTTAACGCTACAAATTTTACAGCAGATGGGGCTTCAAAACCACGCGGCATAAGTGCACGCTACCCCCTATTTCGATGCTTTCGATAGAGTCTTTTCTAGATCTTTAAGATTGCGCTGAGCGTCTTTAAGCGTTACATCTGCCAGCTTCTTCTTCTCTTTGCCCTTATCCACGTTTTTTACGCCTGTTTGAATCTTTTTATCGGCTACCTTGTAACGATTTTCAATCTCCTTCATATCAGCTTTATACTTGCTTTCAAGGGCTTTTCTATCATTCTTTGCAGCAGTAACATCATCCTTATCCTTACTTTTCAGCTGCTTTTCAATTGGCGAGATCTCATTATCAAACTCCTTAAGTAGCGCCTTTTCATCAGCCTGAATCTCCTTCATCTCCTGCTTACCCTCCTGCATCATCGACTTTCCAACAGTGATAAGGCTATCTGCTGCATCAACTTTAGCCTGCGCCTTATCGGGCTTGTCTTCAGCAACTTTCATCTTACCTTCGAGCTGAGTAGCTTTATCAACTTTCTGAGCACTAACCGATAGAGATAGCGCAATTAAAAAAAACGTTGCAACAGTCAAAGTTGCAAATCTTGCAGTAAACATATTTGTCATAATAAAGATGCGTGAATGGTGAATACCTCCGCAAAATAGAAAAAAGCCCACCTTATCGCAAAGGAAATTGATAAAAAATAGGTTCCGCTCCCTAATAAGCAGCTATTGCCCCTATTTTACCAGGTTGCTACTCCTTTTCTTTAACATCTTCCAGACTAATCAGCTTGTTTACAATGGCGTAAATAGTAAGTCCCGAAATAGACTTAATCCCTAGCTTTCGCGAAATGTTTTTCCGATGGGTTACTACCGTATGTGGCGATATAAAATTCTTATCGGCAATCTCCTTACTCGAAAAACCTAACGCGATATCGCGAATAATATCGCGCTCTCGTGCAGTAACTTCCTCGGAACCATTATCTCCTAACGATTCCTTTCGCGAATTCACGTGTTTTTTCAGCTGATCGCGAAGTAGGCCAATAGGCCATTTTGCCGAAATGAATCCGACTTCATCAGGCAGTCCTATATCGTCGATATCTTCTTGCCCAATCACAATGAACTCAACATCGCTGAGGTCTACATTGCCGCAAATTCGTAACGGTTCCATCTTAGCATAAATCCGAGAATCTACCACTATAATATCTGATCCACTCTTGCAAAAGGCTTGCACAGCATCATCATCCGAAGAAATAAGCTCGACCCTTGTATTGGGATCGATTTCTTCGATTAAAGCCTTCAGCCCAAGCTGCAAAAGGTCAGGATCTACTGCAATTGCTATGCTTAGGCTCATTGTATCGTACGCTTTAGTTCGGTTTCCAGCCTAACCACCTTGGGAATCAATACCTGCTCCTCTATACGCGAGTGATCATCGAGATCGCTATCCAGGTGAAACAACTTTTCCAGAATATGAAAGGCCAACACGCTATCTTCTGCTTGAGGGACATGTCTTACTATAAGATTTTTCAAATCGTCAAGCTTCTCCTCAATGTTGTCGTGCTCCAGTTGGAAATCGCGAATGGTGTACTCACGAAAATGTCGCGCCATCTCCTCCGAAACTTCCGCACCATTGTGAGCACTCTCTACGGCAAGCGCATAGGGAAACATGTACTCATCCTCAGTTGCGAAGTGCTTCTCCATCTCGTTTCTGTACTCATCGAAAAAGTTGCGAAGCAAACCACTGTAGGGCGATGATACCGTTTCGGTCGCATACTTTTCAAATAAGTAAGCTAGCTCTGGAAGCTGTTCTAGGATGTACGCCTTGTGCGAACGTCGCAAGTAGCTGACGATTTCGACAACCGAAAAAGCCATAAGATGCTGCTCGGGCAGGTAAAAGGGATCGTTATACGCATTTAGTATTGCCACCACAAAGTCGGGGTTTAAATCATGCTTTATGGCTACCTCATTAATAGTTGCATCGCCAAACCCAAGGTTGATGCCGGCTTTATGTATTACCGATAGCAGGTGATGATTCATATTTATCACCTCTGCCATTTTTGTAGTCTTTGCTATCATTTCTTTTAGTATCGAAATCGTTAAAAATCGGGAAGGCACTCCCCCTTTAGCTCGTCCACATTCGAAACAGCAGTGGTTTACATATGTTCACGCGAAGGAGCCCTTGCGAACAAAATTACACGAAATACCGACATGCAATACCCCGCTTAGTTTCCCCAAAAATGTAGGTCTCTAAAAGTATATATAACGCGAGCTATAATAAAAAAGACCCTGGATTTTCATCCAAGGCCTCTTTTATTATAGCTTGACGATCTTACATCATACCACCCATGCCGCCCATTCCTGGGTTCATCATTGGTGCTCCACCCTCTTCCTTCTTTTCAGCAAGAACACACTCGGTGGTTAAGAACATACCTGCTACCGAAGCAGCATTTTCGAGAGCAATACGAGTAACCTTGGTTGGGTCAATTACACCAGCCTCAAATAGGTTTTCATACCTATCCAAACGGGCATTGTAACCAAAGTCGCCCTTGCCTTCTTTTACTTTTTGAACCACTACGCTACCTTCGCCACCTGCGTTTTGTACAATTTGACGAAGAGGCTCTTCGATTGCACGCTTAACGATTTGGATACCGATAGTTTCATCCTCATTTGCACCTTGAAGACCTTCTAGAGCCTCAATAGAGCGGATGTAGGCAATACCACCACCAGGAACAACGCCTTCTTCAACAGCAGCACGTGTTGCGCTAAGTGCATCATCTACGCGATCCTTCTTTTCCTTCATCTCAACTTCCGATGCAGCACCTACGTAAAGTACGGCAACACCACCAGCAAGCTTAGCAAGACGCTCTTGCAATTTTTCCTTATCGTAGTCTGATGTGGAAATTTCGATTTGCTTACGAATTTGACCAACTCGGTTGCTAATTCCTTCTTTAACACCAGCACCGTTTACTAACGTTGTATTTTCCTTATTGATGGAAATCTTTTCGGCACGTCCAAGCATTTCAAGCGTAGCACCATCAAGACGAAGACCCTTGTCTTCAGAAATTACGGTACCACCAGTTAGGATCGCGATATCCTCAAGCATTTCCTTACGACGATCACCAAAACCTGGAGCCTTAACAGCAGCAATTTTGATGGAACCACGTAGCTTATTTACAACAAGAGTTGCAAGAGCTTCGCCATCGACATCTTCGGCAATAATTAAAAGAGCACGACCTTGTTGAGCAACTGGCTCAAGAATTGGAAGAAGATCCTTCATAGTCGAAATCTTCTTGTCGGTAAGAAGGATGTATGGATTCTCAAGCGAAACTTCCATCTTCTCAGAATCGGTAATGAAATAAGGAGAGATGTAACCGCGGTCGAACTGCATTCCTTCTACTACCTCAACAGTAGTATCGGTACCTTTAGCTTCCTCAACGGTAATAACGCCTTCTTTCTTCACCTTGTTCATGGCCTCTGCGATAAGAGCACCAATCGTATTATCGTTGTTTGCCGAAATGGTGGCAACCTCTTCGATTTTTTTGATGTCGTCGCCAACCTCAACACTCTGCGACTTTAGGCTAGCAACAACAGCAGTAACTGCCTTGTCGATACCGCGCTTCAAATCCATTGGGTTTGCACCGGCAGTAACATTCTTAATACCAACCGCAATAATCGACTGGGCAAGAACGGTAGCAGTAGTAGTACCATCACCAGCCATATCGGCAGTTCTAGATGCTACTTCTTTAACCATTTGGGCTCCCATGTTTTCGAAAGGATCCGAAAGCTCAATTTCCTTAGCCACGGTTACACCGTCTTTGGTTATTTGAGGTGATCCAAATTTCTTATCGATTACAACATTACGACCTTTAGGACCTAGGGTTACCTTAACTGCATTTGCGAGCTTATCAACACCAGCCTTTAGGGTGTCGCGAGCTTCGATGTTAAACTTAATATCTTTTGCCATTTTACGTAGCGTTTAATGTTTGAATTAATGATTAAAGAATTCCGAGGATGTCGGTTTGACGCATGATAAGATAGTCAACTCCATCAACTGCGATTTCGGTTCCGGCATACTTACCATAAAGTACCACATCGCCAACTTTTACTTCCATCGTAACATCTTTTGTTCCTGGACCAGCAGCAACTACCTTACCTCTTTGTGGTTTTTCCTTTGCAGTATCTGGGATGTAAATACCGCTTGCAGTAACTTGTTCGGCAGCAGTAGGCTCTACTACAACTCTATCAGCTAATGGTTTAATCATTGCTTTTTATTTTTTTAGTTTGACATTAATTTCATTCTACGCTAACAGAACTATCGAAATCTGTGCCAAGCCCAATTTGAACTGTGAACCTGATTTATTTTCAGATTTAACTGGCAAAACTTGTCAGATGCATGTCTCTTTGTCAGTTTGCCAAATTTCGAACCGACAATATACGTCATTTCAGGCAAGGACAACAAACAAAAGCCCGCTGCTTTTACTAAAAAGCGGCAGGCCGATAACGATACGGAATAGTTCAAAAAGCAAAAAGGGACTTCGGTTGAAGAAGTCCCTTAAATTAAAGTATGGTGAGTAAACCTATTTCTTTGCAGGTTGCTCTTTTGCTGGTTCAGCAGCAGGTTGTTGCTGAGCCGGCTGTTGTTGGGCAGGCTGTTGCTTAAGACCACCTGTAGTTTGAAATCCAGGAACAGCAGCAGCAGGTTGATTTACAATTTTTTGCTCAAGACCAGTTGTGCCTTCAACACCCTGATTCCTGTTGATTGTCACCGTAGCTGCAAGGCTAAGAACTACAATTGCGATAGCAAGACCCCAAGTAAACTTTTCGATAAAATCGGCAGTTTGCCTAACACCTACTATTTGGTTTGCACCAGAAAAATTAGCAGCCAATCCGCCACCCTTAGAGTTTTGAACCAAAACTGAAAGTATCAGCAAAATTGCCGCAATAATAATCAATATTGAAAAAAGGGTGTACATAGGTTATATTCTGAAAGTTATTTACTTTGATTCCTTCAACTTTTCGAGTTCGGCTACAAAATAAGCTTTTTTTTCTGGAAATTTCAAGCATAATTTCCTGTAAATGTCCTCCGCCTTATCAATAAGACCTTGCGAAGCGCATATTTTAGCGAATGTCTCGGTAACAATAGCCCCATCATCCTCCAACGACTTCATCGAAATATCCTCTATTACAGGAGGTAAGTCCGCTTTAGGGACGATCCGTGTGTTCGAACTAAGAAATTGGTCAATAAGGCTATACTGATGCTCTATTAATTTTTCATTGTCGTCGAGGGTGTACAACTTTTGGTCGAGGATTTCAAAGATTGGATCTTCGCAATCCGACGTAAGCTCATCATCAATCAGCTCCATAAGCTCTTCTGCCGATTCTTCGTCAGAAGATGCCTCGACTTCGGGCTCTACAGCCAGCTGAATTTCGGCAACCACCTCGGCCAGCTCTACAGCCTCTTCTTCTGGCTGAATAACCTCCTGAATGACGGGTAACTCCTCCGTTGGAACGGCATCCTCTACGATAGCAATGGGTTCTTCTTCGGTAAGCGTTTCGTGTTCGGCCGAACATTGCTCTACCTCTGGCTGCTCAACCGCTACCTGCACGCTGGGTAAATTGGCAGAGCATATTTCGGGTTGAACCTCTTCTTCGATCGAATTGCTGGTTTCAAACTGTTCGTCGAAATTGTTGTCGACAGGCTGGATGGCTTGCTCATAATCGCTAAGATAAAGGTAGAGCCACTCTCCGCTTGGGGCGTGAGTTGCCACGTGCGACAGTAATGTCGACAAGCGGGTATCTCCGATTCTCTTTAAACCCTTTAGGTATACCAGCTGGGCAAGGCTGAAGTAGGGGTATTTCTCAACCACCTTTATCAGCTGCTCGAGTGCTGCAGCGTCAATACGTTTAGGGTCTTCGATTAACTTGGCAAATGTACGATCATCCATTTTCATTGTTTTTACCAGTTGGCTACCGAAGCATTAAAGATAGCATCTACAAGCAAGGTGGTAACGTCCTTGAGCAGCTCGTTCTGAACACTTATGATACTTACGTTACTTGGAAAATCTTTAAACTGCTTAAACTCCTTATCGAAGTTGAATTCAGGATTTTGCTTATTGGTAAACTTAACTTTTACGGTTATAGTAAGTCGGTTTTGGCTGGCTCTATCGTTACCCGTAATAGCTACAGGATCGATGGAGTAGCCGGTAATTTGTCCTTCGAAGGACAAGTCGCCATTGCTGCGAAGGTTGTCGAGCTTTGTTTGGTTTAAAAACCGGTCTTTCAACGCCTCGGTAAACGAGTTACTCAAGCTAGGAACCACAAGCGGAGCCAAATTCTGAAAGTATCCTACCGAAAATGTTTTCGAATCGGGTGAAATTGACGCTCCCGAAAACGAATACTTTGGGCTGCACGATGAAAATAGAGAGATGGTAACAACAAATGCTAACGATCTTACAAGCGTATTCAACTTCATTCTCCTAAATATTCAGATTATACTCTTTAATTTTTCGGTAGAGGGTTCGTTCCGAGATGCCCAGCTCATGGGCAGCATCCTTACGCTTACCCCCGTACTTGCTTACCGCTTTAATGATAAGCTCCTTTTCCTTATCGGCCAAAGATAGCGACTCTTGCGGGATTTCGTTAGAAACATCGAGATGAGACACATCTTCGACTTCGTCGTCGTCGTCCAAGTCGTCGATTTGGGCTCCGTGAATTGCAGAATGTAGCGGACTGAGACCGGGATATTGCGGTGCGCTTATCTGGGAATATCCGGCTTTTCCATCCAGCTCGTCGTTCTTGTAGTGCACGTTACGCGAGAGTTCCTCCACCTTCTTCTTAAGCGCCACCATATCGTCGCGCATGTCGAAGGGGATCTTGTAGAGGATCTCCCTATCGCTGGTAATCGAACGCTCGGGAGCATCCTTACCGCCAACATAAAGAACGGGCAACGCCTTTTCTTCGGCGTGCGGAATATAGAGCATTAGCTTATCCACGTCAATAACACGCTCCTCCTCGATTACCGAAATTTGCTCGGTAACATTCTTCAGCTGGCGGATGTTTCCTGGCCAGTGGTAGGCCTCGAGCTGATGCTTGGCTTCGGGGGTTAAGGTTATGGCCGGCATGCGGTACTTTTCGGCAAAGTCGGCCGCAAACTTTCGGAAAAGCAGCGAGATGTCACCCTTACGATCGCGCAGTGGGGGCATGCTAATGGGCACCGTGTTTAACCGGTAGTATAGGTCTTCGCGGAATTTTCCGTTATGTATGGCGTGGGGTAAATTTACGTTGGTGGCAGCAATAACACGAACATCTGTCTTCTGCGTTTTAGACGAGCCTACCTTCATAAACTCGCCCGCTTCGAGTACGCGCAGCAGGCGCACCTGAGTCGATAGCGGTAGCTCGCCCACCTCGTCGAGGAAGATGGTCCCCCCGTCGGCCACCTCGAAGTAGCCCTTGCGGGTTTCGTGCGCTCCGGTAAACGAGCCCTTTTCGTGTCCAAACAGCTCCGAGTCGATTGTCCCTTCGGGGATCGCCCCACAGTTAACCGCTACGTACTGGGCATGTTTTCGCGAGCTGAGCTGATGGATAACCTGAGGAAAAATCTCCTTACCAACACCACTCTCACCAACAATGAGTACCGACAAATCGGTAAAAGCAACCTGGTTGGCAATATCGATAGCCCTATCGAGTATCGGAGAGCTGCCAATTATCCCAAATCGTTGCTTAATTTTTGAAACATCCATTCGTAAAACTGTTTTAGCCTGTCAAAATTACCTATTAAAAGCGGTTCAACCAAGATGAACCGCCTATTTTTAGATGAATTATGACATTTTTTCCGATTTTTTGAAGCGTCCTGCAATAGAAGATTCTGTTGTTCTTTTATACCTTTGCCTCAAATCTGTATGACATGAGGTTTATTGGAATTGTACCAGCGAGATACGCATCGACCCGCTTCCCGGGAAAGCCACTTGCCGATATCAAGGGAAAACCTATGATACAGCGCGTGTACGAGCAGGCCACCAAGGTGCTCCCTGTTGTATACGTTGCTACCGACGACGAGCGTATCTTCAATGCTGTTAAGGCTTTTGGAGGAAATGTGGTGATGACCTCTACAGAACACAAGAGCGGAACCGACCGCTGCACCGAGGCCGTTCGTAAGGCCGAGGCCGAGCGCGACGAGCTCTACGACGTGGTGGTAAACATTCAAGGCGACGAGCCCTTTGTTGCCCCCGAAATGATACTTAAGGTGATGAGTTGCTTTAACGATGCCAAAACTGACATCGCTACCCTAGTGAAACCCTTTGCTGCCGACGAAGACATCTTTAACCCCAACTCGCCCAAGGTGGTGGTGGGTGCCGATAGCTTTGCCCTGTACTTTAGCCGCTCGGTGGTACCCTACCTACGCGGCATCGACGAAAAGGATTGGCAGCAGACGCACACCTTCCTAAAGCATGTTGGCCTGTACGCCTACCGCACCAAGGTGCTGTACCAACTCACCCAGCTCGAGCAGGGCGCCCTGGAGCTTGCCGAATCGCTCGAACAGCTTCGCTGGCTCGAAAACGGCTTCCACATTAAGGTGGAGCGCACCGAGCATCAGAGCTTCGGGATTGATACGCCCGAGGATTTGGAAAAGGCCTTGGAGATGAACCTGCTTTAGAAATTAAAGGAGACGACACAACGCTATTCCAGAGGTTAAAGGAAGAATTAGAACGCCTCACCTACGCTGCCCAATTTCTTCGTGTTTTTGTTTACACCAAGAAAAAGGGGAGCACCGTAATAGGGAAGATTCAAAGTGGGGCACCGGGCCCTGGCCCT